>DATHNK010000157.1:0-4172 GCA_035486075.1 Bacteroidia bacterium | reverse complement strand
ATACTACATTACCATCACTAAAGATGGTGCTACAGTAGCACTCTTCAGAGGTACGGTGTACCGTACCTCCAAAGAATGGTTCTGAGAAATTAGTTTTGTGCGTGTAACGCCATGCGGTTACCTTCGGTATCCACAAAAAATGCCATATAGCCAATTTCAGGGCTGATCTGCATTTTAGGCATGATCATTTTACCTCCGGCCTGTTCAATTTTACCAATAACGGTATCAATAGCCGGGTTGGCATTCAGGTAAACTACCGCACCATCCATGCCCGGTTTATGGTATTGACCCTGAACAATTGCTCCTGCCACTTTACCATTTCCCATTTCACCGGGGAAACCTGACATTTTCATACCCATCATTTCTCCCATGGAGTCCATCTTGATGTCGAAAATAGTTTCATAAAATTTTTGTGCTCTTGTAATATCACTCGCAGGTATTTCAAACCAATTGAGAGCGTTTGTTGTCTTGTCCATTTTTTAAGATTTTAAAGGTTTTTATTTAGGATTCCCTACAAATGTATAATATTTTTTTGCTCCCGGTTTTACCTAATTGTTAAATTAACTTGTCACTCAAATTAAAGAATTAAAATATTATTTTTCCTTTTTTACCATAAAGAAACGGAACTCCTTGAAAATTTTACATAATATTGCGAAGGTTAAAGAGACTGACATCGTCTAAAATTGAAAATGGCTATTAATTAATCAGTATTTGTTGGTTAAATAGTGTTCCGATTGATAATGTTTTAGTGTGTTAATTAGTTATATGCACGTAGGCGGGGGTGGCCGTTCAGGGGAAGGCGCCTCCGCTGAAATGCATTAAAGATAAAAAATCTTTAATTCGTTTCAGTTTCCTTCTATTTATAAGTAGCTCAGCCACCATTTTTCAGGATGGGCCGATTTATATTTGCCATACCAGGCGCAGGGAAAATACAAAACCAGCACCACTCCCACCCAAATAAGGTAAACGGTTCCTAAATGGAACTGTCCCGTTTCATTCATGGGTGAATCGGGGTTAGGTTTTTCAGTTAAAAACGCAATGGCGTGAATAAGGTAAAGATGGATTATATAATAAAACATAGGCACCTTTCCTATGGTGGTCAATATTTTGGTAAGCCAATTCTGAACGCCATCAAAAAAATAAAGAAATAAAATGGATGGCCCCAGTATCATTAATGCGAACAAGAGTGATACGGGGTATTTAGTGCAATTGATGAAGGAAAGAAAAGTATATTTTGTTGGTATTTGGTGTTCCCATGGGTGCGGGTCGCCATACACATTAATGTACCGCAAAACTATAAACACTGCTATACAAAGGGATCCCGTCAATAGCAACATTCTCTTTCTTTTCCCTGCTTCCATTTCCGGGCTGAAAAGCTTACCAAAACCGTATCCTACACAGATTAACCCAAGGTATGGCAATATAGGATACAGCACGAATACACTAATGCTTTCACCTATTTTGAATCCGCCTTCCTGGTGCAGGAGTATCCACAGGTCGTTAACAAAGGTTCCCTCGGTAAAATGCACACTGTCAGTAAGGTTGTGCAGTAAAACGATTGCTAAACCGGTTAATAAAACAAACGGATACGGCAATCGTATCATAAGTGCAAGGAAGATCATACTCACTCCTATTGCCCAGATCACCATTAAAATAAAGTGATGAAGGTCAAAACCAAATCTCCACCCTATGGCTACCACGGTAAGCTCCAGGAAAACAAGCCATAAGCCCCTGGTAAAAAGGAATTTACTTAATTCATTTTTAGTATGCTTCAATCCGTATAAGTAGGCGGAAACTCCGGTTAAAAAAATAAATGTCGGGGCACAAAAATGGGTTATCCAGCGGGTAAGGAAAAGGGGATAGGGAGAATACAGGAGATTGAGGGGATCGTGCTTGAAAGCGTCGTAATGAAAATAATCCCGGATATGATCTAATGCCATGACAATCATCACTAAGCCGCGTAAAGCATCTATGGATCGTATACGGGACGGTTTCATTAGAACAAGGTAATTTCCACTCAAAAATACAATATTATCTATTGCTTATAGATTATTTATGCCAATTTATATCCAAAATATCCCTATTTTTGTAAATCAAACGCCTTGTGAATCTATTATTTTACTCTTTCAATCAATCGGTTAAATTTCAATTATTATGAAAAAAGCATACTTGTTATTCCTTCCCGTTACAATTTTCTTCGGCTCCGTAGCTATGGCGCAACCGGGAATTATCAATACCGTTGCAGGCGACGGTTTAGCGGGATTTGCCGGCGACGGAACTTCTGCCATTACTGCCAAATTCGATACCATGCAGTTTATTGCCGTTGACGATTCCGAAAACATTTATGTAGCAGATGCCCAGAACAACCGTATCCGCAAGGTTTATAAAACCACAGGAATTATAGCCACTATTGCCGGAACCGGAACTCCCGGATGGACCGGTGACTATGGGGCCGCGGTTCATGCTGAAATTTATTATCCTGTTGCCATAGCGCTGGATAATGCCAGCAATATTTATTTTACCGATAACGGTAACGGAATTGTACGTAAAATAACCAAATCGACAGGTGTAATTAACACCATAGCCGGAGATGGAAATGGCGGCAACACCGGTGATGATTCACTGGCAACAAAAGCTACTTTCCTTTCACCGGAAGGTATCGCCGTTGACAATGCGGGAAATGTGTATGTTGGCGATGCGGGAAATAACCGCATCCGGGTGATAAGGTCAGATAATAACATTTATGCTTATGCCGGTTCAGGCGCTAAAGGATATGCCGGAGACGGTGGCCCCGCTATTGCAGCCGAAATGAATACTCCGCTTGGCATTACCGTAGATAATAATGGTAACTTATATATAGCAGACTGGCTGAATGACGTAGTGCGGAAAGTGGATAACTCAGGTAACATAACCACTTTTGCCGGAATTGCAGGCAACAATGCTGCAACTAATGCAACGGGGCCTGCTACTGCCGTGCCAATAAGTTCGCCAACGGATGTAAAATGCGATGTGAGCGGCAATGTATATATATCTGATGTAGGTACCAGTATAATTCGTGAAGTAAACGTATCAACTAATATAGGTGTGGCCGTTGCCGGAAATACCATCTCGGGTTTTGGAGGTGATGGCGGGCAGGCTTTAGCTGCCGAGTTGCAATATCCGTTGGGCGTGGCTGTAGATAATTCATCTAATATTTACATTGAAGACCTGTTGAATTTCCGTGTACGTGAAGTAAACTCCTATATAGTAGGTATTGAAAATATCCTTGCTTCCGGCAAATTCGCCGTATATCCTAACCCTGCCAACAGCAACCTTACCATTGTTTTCCCGGATAACTACAACGCATCTAACAACGCTCTTGAAATTTTGGATGTAACGGGAAGATCAATTGTAAATTCACCACTCACCATTCATAACTCTCAAATGTCGGTAGATGTTTCAACACTCCCTTCGGGAATGTATTTTATTAAGATCGGCAATGGCAATTCTTCCCAACTAGAGAAGTTTATTAAGGAATAATTTTAATCCTTAACCTTGGCAGAAAACCCGTTTTAGTGTATACTGGATCGGGTTTTTTTTATTCGAGAAACTGTGACCTGAATTTATGCGTAAGCAATCCAAGCAGTTTCAGGCATCTTTCTATAAACCTGACCATTCAAGCTACATCCTCCTTTCGCATGATTTGGATGTTTGGCATCAATAGTAGGGTCTTTAGGGTCAATATTAAAACTTGGTTTACCCCATTGTTTAAAAAAGAAAGCAACTTTTCCTTTATCGCATTGCTTCTTTATATCCAGCACCCACTCCTCTTTTATCGGTCTTGCTTTATGTCCGGATTCACCGCCCACTATAGCCCAATCAATATTTTTTAAATTCAAATTTGGTAATGGACCGATAAGAGGCTCCAATGAAAGGAATTTAATATGTGCCCCTGTATTTCTCAGATAATCTATTCTTTCCACTACTTTTTCATTTTCAACAGAAACACCCATCCAAATGTTTGCCCCCCATTCAAGCCTCTTGTCATATTCCGCCAGAATATCAGCACGCTTGGTAAGCACTTGAAATGTATGTTGGGGGTTATTGTTCATCACATCAAACACCTTCTGGATATATCCTAGTGGTACATCCTTATGGAATAGGTCACTCATTGAATTCACAAAAACTTTTTT
>DATHNK010000156.1:0-4891 GCA_035486075.1 Bacteroidia bacterium | reverse complement strand
TGCCGAATATCCCGGCTGGATGATGGAACGCCAGGGTGGAGACAGGAAGCCGGAGCCCGGCAGGTAAAAATAAAAAAACCAAAAGTGAAAAATGAAATGTCAAATAGTTTCATTTTTCACTTTTAGTTTTAGCTTCTCGTTTATTTCTTAGGGATATTATATCCTATGCGTTTTCTCTTTGAAAAATCTTCCTGAACGGATCTATCTTGCAAGAGCAAGTCCAGGGCTTCATACACATCGGCAAACTGCTTGTTATATTTTTGTTCCAGTATGGAAATTTTATCGGCGAGGTCTTTATAGTTCATGGCAAGTTGACGCATCATTACAAAAGCCCGCATAATGGAAATATTTACATCAATAGCCTTGGAACTATTGAGCACAGCCGAAAGCATAGAAACACCCTGTTCAGTAAATGCAAAGGGCGCATATCTGGTCCCTCCTCTCTTTGAGGACGCAATTTGCGACCTTAAAGGGTTTGAGGTCGCAAATTGCGTCCTCAAAGAATTATACTCTTCACTTGACAATTCAAACATGAAATCGTCGGGGAAGCGCTTTTTATTACGCCTAACTGCCTCTTTTAGCCTTTTAGTTTCCACTTCATACAAAGCAGCCAGATCAAAGTCCAGCATTACATTGTGGCCTCTTATTTCATAAATCTTTTTTTGAATGACGACTAACTCCATAGGCTATTGGATATTTGCAACAAATATATCTTTTTGGTATATACTATTGTAACATGTCATCACAATTTGTGAAGACATAGATCCCCAATTCTAAATTTTACTTCTTTACTCCATTATAAAATTCCGCCATATCCAGGAAAAAATCTTTACCATATCCCGCATACGAATCATGCGATTTGCAATGCCCCAGGGTTGCGCCATCGGCACAGTTCACGATCCAGTCAGTGCAATCTCCGGTATTTAAATTGTATTGCGTGGTTATGGCATAGGTGCTATTCTGGTCGCGGGTTATAACTGCTGAAAGCAACTCCTTATAGTCTACCAATTTCACCACGCCCGGGTAATATTTACCAATGGTGCCGGTCACATCCTTATTTATTTCTTCTTTCAGAATAAGCAGCGTTTTACCAGACAGCTTATGTCCGTTTTCCTTTATCATAGCCTGCATGTCGCCATTAGCTTTAAGGTTGTGCACATAATTGCAGTTGAAATTAGTAGTAGCCACCGAAAACACAATTTCCCGCGTAGAAGGAACCACCAGCGATAACAGTATCTCATAGAATGGAGGATCGCCGGGGAGAGCCAGGGAAAAATAAGTTACAGAGCCCGTAATATGAGGATCGCTTTTACTGTCATCTATGCGCAGTTCAAAGTCATGTTTATTTACGAGGTTGTGGCAATACATCACCACATATTTATCTTTCTGGGCCTTGTCTTTGGCTATTTCAGCCACTTCGGCAGCCGATTTATACAACACTTCGCCGGAATTGAAATTCCACAATTTGGCCACTGCGGTCCTCATGTTTTTATTGTAGTTGCTGATAAATGATTTGTATTCATCCATCAGGTCCGTTGAGTTTTTCCTGGTGATCTTATCCATGAAAGGTTGATCGAGCTGGCTTACCACCACAATAAGCTGCCGGCCTTTGATAGCCTCCACATCCTTATATTTCGGCATAGTGAACTGAGCCTGTACGGTAACAGACAACAACAAAACAAATGGCAGCAGGGCCGCGGAAATGGTACTTATTTTCATAGGAATTTATTTCAGGTAGCTGTAAAAATAAGGAAAAAAAAGGAAGTGCCTATTTCTTCATCCCTGCCCTGCAAAAGTCCCCAATGTCCACGAAAAAATCTTTTCTCAATCCTTCTTTTGGATTATCAATACCACTGACGTTTTTGGTGGTATATCCCATAATGGCTCCATCCTGGCAATTAACTATGTAAACAAATCCCTGCCGGGCTGCATAGGCACAACCGGAATCGCCGGACACAATAGCGCGCTGTAATTCTTCCTTATCCACCAACTTAAATTTGCCGGGATAATATTTTCCAATTTCACTCCTGAAATCAGGGTTTACGTAATCACTTAATATCAGCAATGTTTTACCGGCAAGCATAGGGGCATTTCCATCAATCATATCCGACATGGCCGGTTTATCTTTATGTGAACAGATGTAGTTGAAATTACAACTGAGCGTGGGTATATAAAATGCCAGTTCTTCTATGGTTGGCAGCAACCCAACAGCTATAGTATAAAATGGAGATTCGTTGTAATAGCCAATTGAAAACACAGACGTCATACCTTCAATTTTCTCCCCGTTATGGTTAATGGATAATTGCAGGTCTTTATTAATACTGTAACTTTTGCTATAGCAATACATTAAATAATATTTATCGCGCTGGCTCTTATCCTGCATCATTTCGTCTATTTCCGCCCTGGTTTTATATAAAACAGGTTTGGAATTAAATTTCCAGAATTTGGAAACAAAATATTTCATATTATCATTATAAGCGCCTATTATCTGCAGGTATTGCTGAACTACATCAGGCATGCTTTTCTTATCAAATTTTCCCACTATTGCAGGGTCGGGCGGGTTCACAACAACAATAAGCTGCCGGTTCTTTATTTCAGCCACATCCTTATATTTTGGCATATCCAGGGCAATGTTCACCTGGGCATTTCCAATTACACTAACAAGAATTAGTACTGTTAGACAGTTGAATAATTTTATTGTCTTCATAAGAATTTAAATTTCAGGCAAATATACATATAATTCAATACAGCAATTCGCAGGAATTTCCAGTTGAATTTTGTTTCTATTTCTTTACTGCAGCATTGCAATACTCAGCAATATCCAGGAAGAATTCCTTTTTCATTCCGCCAGTTTTTTCGTCCATCCCTTTCAGGGAATAGCCCAGGAAAGCCCCGTCAGCGCAATTCACTATCCAGAAATAGCCTGCATGCAGGGTGTAAGCATAATTCGTATCGCCCGCCATAACCTTGCTCTCCATTTCATCTTCGTCCACCACTTTATATTTGCAGGGATACCACGAGCCTATATCCTCCGCGGCTTTCGGGTTCACATCATCTTTCAAAAGTAACAGTGTTTTGTTGCCAAGCAAATGCATGTTATCATCCATCATGGCTTTTTTATCCGACCGCTCTTTATGATTAAATACATAATTAAACTTATAATTGGCTGTAGAAATAAAATAGGCCAGTTTAGTGGAAGTTGGCAATACCTCCGTAAAATCGTAATCGTAAAAAGGCGCAACACCGGGGAACCCGATGGCAAAGTGGCTCAGTCCTCCAACAAGGCGTTTTCCACCGTTATCTATCTGCCAGTCAAAATCGTGGTTGGGGTGGGTATCTATACTGTAGCAATAGATGAGAAAATATTTTGCGCGTTCGGTTTTATCCTTCATCATGTCATTTATCTCTGCACGGGTCTTAACTAAAATTTCCTGCGTGTTGAATGTCCAGAACTTCTTTACCAAAGTTTTCATATCGCTGTTGTAATCGTCCACCAGTTCATTGTATTGCTGCAATACATCCGCATTTTTCTTATGGCTAAAACGGTTTACTATAGCGCTATTCGGAGGATTTACCACTACAATGGGCTGGCGGTTTTTAATATCGGTCACATCCAGGTAGCGGGGCATCTCAAACTGGGCATTAGCAAAATTAAGTAATGCTGTCAAAAAAAGTAAATTTATTAAAAACACCCTAAATTTCATTTGTTGCAAATTAAGGTAAAAGTAAGGAAAAGATATGACGTATTACGGCGGATTGGGACAACCTTACTTCTTCAACCCCGCCCCGCAGAAATCGGCTATGTCAAGGAAAAAATCTTTATAGTATCCCATATCCACAGCATTGAATCCGCCACCACTTTCTTTTTCGGAATAACCAAGCACCGCTCCATCCTTACAATTTACAATCCAGTTCATAGGGTCCGCAAAGCCTTCCCTAACCACATAGGCGCAGGTAGAATCTCCGCCTGCAACGGCCTGCATCATTTCAGAATCGCCCACCAGTTTAAAGTTACAGGGATAATATGTGTGAATATCCGGAATCACTTTTTTGCTTACATCTTTTTCTAAAAGCAGCAATGTTTTCGATGCAAGAAGGTGGGCGTTTTCATCAACCATAGGTTTCTTGCTGGTAATATCCTTATGATTTAATACATAATTAAAATTATAATTGGTTGTAGATATTAAATACGTCAGGTCGACAACTGTAGGTATTAATCCCGAAAATAGAAAGTGAAAATGCAGCAGCGGATTATCATCCGGAAAACACACTCCGAAAAAGGTGTGTGTACCAACTATTTCTTCCCCGTTCTTATCCAGCCTCCAGTCCAGCCCTTTATGGTTCTCCTCACTGAAACAAAACATAATGTAGTACTTATCGCGTTTGCTTTTATCGCCCAGCATTTTTTCCATATCATCCCAGGTCATGTATAGTACTTCCTGTGAATTGAACGTCCAGAATTTTTGGACGAGATATTTCATATTTTCGTTATAATTACCTATTATCTGGTTATACTCCTGCGCCATATCCATCTTGCCCTTCTTGTCGTATTTATTCACCACATTCGGGTCAGGCGGATTTACAAGCACAATTAGCTGCCTGTTCTTCATGTCCACAACATCTTTATATTTCGGCAGATCGAAAGGATGCTCGTTGATCTGGGCGTTAAGAATAGTACCGGTAAAGGAAAATATTGCAATAGCTGCAATCGATCGGGCTAATTTCATATCATTTAAATTTGAGCGGCAAAAGTAGAAATAAATTATACTTAGCCGACATTAAGCAAATTTGTACTTGCCATTTTTAATAGACTAGAGCGATTTAAAGAAATCACTTAGCAATTCTTATCAGCCCAGGCATATAATTCTTGAACTGTGCAGCCAATGGTTCT
>DATHNK010000155.1:0-3438 GCA_035486075.1 Bacteroidia bacterium | reverse complement strand
CATATCCGTAGGGTCTATGGTTGAAACAATGCCATACACTTTGCTTTTTTCTTCCGGCGAAGCCTCCGAAAATATGTTTACTATTTCAGCAGCCTTGGCATTAAAGAACAATTGAACATTATAGTTAGCCGGGCGCACATTGTATACATTCTGCACCTGGGTAAGCGCGTCAATGATCTGTGTCCGTCCTTTTACGGCATCCTGGGCCATCACATCCAGCCCCTGGCGGTGATACTCATAAGCAGCTTTGCGGAGAGGTGCATAATAACTTTCATCTAGCAGGTTATTCACCAGCCAGTAGCGGGTTTGGTCGCCATCCTGCGGGTTCCAGCCTTTTTCGCCGGCGCTTTGGGCATTCAGCACCACAGTCTGAGCCTTCAGGTAATAAGGGCTTCCACCATTCATAGCGTAAGTATCATAATCTGTACCAATAATAATGTAAGCATAAAATGCCAGCAGGGAGGTAATGTTGTCGGAATAGGTATTGATATTGAACAATAGCGGTTGGTTCAGCACATATACCAAATGGATATTATTATCCTGCAAGTTAAGCTGCACACTGTTATAAGATGCTTTGTAAATTGGCCTGCGCGACTGTATTTGCATAGTAGCATTAAAATCGCTGGGTGAATTTTCAGCCGTAATATTGATAAAGATGCTACAATCAATCTTCTCCTGCGTTCCGAAGTTATCGTTGGTCCATTTGGTACTGTTAATAAACTGGTAAATGGCATCTTTCATGTTTTTGAACAGGGTCTGGGCCGCAGCGTCCTGAATTTGGGGCGACACAACATCTACCGTGCAATTCAGTTCCTGGGAAAAGGAAACCATTGCAAAAGCAGGGCTGAGAGCCAGCACCAGTATAAGAATTACTTTTTTAAACATGCTGAAATATAGTTTACAATATCCGTTGCGACAAGACTCTTAGGTTTTAACTCAAAACCTATTGTTTTATTTTGCCTGTCAATAATAGTAATTTTATTTGTATCCCCGTGCGGTCCCGCTCCTTTGGTTTGCATGGAATTCAAAATAATGGCATCCAGGTTTTTCTTTTTCAGTTTCGCGGTGGCATTTTTTATTTCATCATTTGTTTCCAGGGCAAAGCCAATAAGTAACTGATCGGCCTTTTTCCGCTTGCCTAATTCTGAAAGAATATCAGGGTTCTGAATGAGTTCAATGTTAAGGGAATTACCCGTTTTCTTTATTTTTTCCTTTGCCGGAGAGGCAGGTTTATAATCGGCCACGGCGGCTGACATTATGGTAATATCCTTTCCTGTGAATGCTTTAACACATTCATCATACATCTCCTGGGCAGAGGTTATACCAATAGTTTTTATAGCAGAATTAGAGGTTGAAATGTTTACAGGCCCATGAATAAGGGTGACAGACGCCCCCTTTCTAGCCAGTTCTTCTGCAATGGCAAAGCCCATTTTACCGGAGGAATGATTGCCGATAAATCTTACAGGGTCTATTGCTTCATAAGTTGGCCCGGCAGTTACAAGGGCTTTTTTGCCGAACAGAGGCAACCCTTTTAATTCATTTTCCTGAATGAACCTGATGATATGTTCCGGCTCTGCCATACGGCCTTCACCATACAAGCCACTTGCCAGTTCCCCATCTTCCGATGGAATTATAAGTCTGCCTTGTTTGGCGAGCAGGGCAATATTCTTTTTGATTGAATCTGCCTGGTACATTTCCCTGTCCATAGCAGGTGCTATATAAACAGGGCATGATGCTGAAAAAACGGTAGCCAATAAAAGGTTGTCGCATAAACCCAGCGCCATTTTGCCAATGGTGTTGGCAGATGCAGGGGCAAGTATGATCATATCGGCCCAGTTGGCCATATCAACATGGTTGTTCCATGTGCCATCCGGTGCGCTGAATTCAATTAATACAGGGTTATGAGATAATACGGAAAAGGTGAGGGGTGTTACAAAATCTCTGGCGGAAGGAGTCATAATGACCTTTACTTCTGCACCGTCTTTAACCAGCAGGCGCAATAAAAAAACAGCTTTGTAAGCGGCTATGCTGCCGGAAACTCCTAATACGATTTTTTTACCTGCAAACACAATGTAAGGAATCAGTTGTATGGAATAAGGGATAAGTAGTTAGTCTCAACCATACTACTTATCCCTTATTCCATATCACTATTAAGAATTATTCTTTCTTATCTTCGGCGGTACGGTAATAGATCTTACCGTCAATAAATTCCTGAACTGCTATAGAAGATGGCTTTGGAAAACGCTCATACATCCTTGAAATTTCAATCTGTTCCACGTTTTCGTACACTTCTTCAAGGGTATCGGTTTTGGTGGCAAATTCTTCCAGCTTGCTGTCCAGTTCTTCTTTCATTTCGGAACTTATCTGGTTAGCGCGGCGTGAAATGATGCAAATGGTTTCATACACGTTGCCAATCTGAGATTCAAGTTTCCTTACATCTCTGGTAACGGTGGAAGCTGGTGCAGTGCTCTTTTTATAGTCCATGGTTGTTGATTTTTATTTTTTGGTTGTTGCGGTTAATTGGCTTTTCATTTTAACGGAAGCATCATAAATACCCTGTGCATCTTTCAAATAATCGCTCTTTGGATAGGTATCTACAAACTTAAGATAGGCATCTATTACAGTCTGGAGGCGGTCGCCCTTTCTGTTATCTACGCTGTTTTGGGCATACTTGTAATCTGCCTTAATTATTATATAACAAGCTTCTTCATCATACCTGCTGTTAGGGTAGGACTTAACGTAATTGGTAAGTGACACACTGGCGGCATGGTAGTATTCTGTAGTATAATAGAGCTTAGAAATTTCAAAGTATTTCTTTTCCAATTTTGAATTCATCATGTCAATATACCTGTTCGCTTCCTTTAAGCGGGTACTGGCCGGGTAATCGTCAATAAAGGTCTGGAATGCTTCAATAGCTTTTTTGCTGTCGGTCTGGTCCAGGTTATATATCGGGGAGCTAAGATATTCGCAATAGGCATGCATAAATTCGCACTCTTCCGCTTTTGTAGTATGCGGAAAGGTGTGGTAAAAATTGGAGAAGTAAAATCCTGCCATTACAAAATCATTCAGCCTGAAATTGGTATAAGCATAGTAATAATACACATCTTGTTCTTTTTCGGTACCGCGGTAAACGGAAAGCAAGCTTTCAAAAAGAGGCAGCGCTTTCAGGAAGTTACCTGCTTTATAGTATGCAACAGCCGCATTGAACTTCACTTCACTGTTCGTGCTTTTTTGGATCTTTTTATAATCACCACCACAGGAAGCCATAAAGAATAAGACACTGGCAACACCAATGATTATGGAAAGGGAACGAATACTTTTACTAAACCCCGGCATTATTTTTCTTTAAAAGACTTGCAAAGGTAAGAAAAAATCCAACATCGGGTGTTAATTAATCCTAATTGGATGCCTGGAGAAGAAAAACATACACCTGCGACA
>DATHNK010000154.1:0-3788 GCA_035486075.1 Bacteroidia bacterium | reverse complement strand
CGCACGGGCCAACCCTTGCCATGGTATCAAAGCCTTGCACAAACTCCGACATAATGCGGAAAATCTGCCAGGAGTCGGTGGCTTTTATTTCATTCCAACTTTTCTCTTTAAGTACTTTATCCGATTTCTTTTCAATATTCTTCTTATCCGTTCTTTTCTTTTTTGCCATATTCAGTTGGTTTATTGCAATTCCTTCTCCAAGTATACGGAAGTAAGGCTCTTTTTGTTTTTACTTACCTTTTCTGGAGTGCCTTCGGCTATAATTTCACCCCCTCTGCTTCCACCTTCCGGACCAAGGTCTATAATATGGTCTGCCACTTTCATTACATCGGTGTTATGTTCGATAACTATTACCGTATTACCATAATCGACCAATTTATTCAGTACATCCAATAACAGGCGTATATCCTCAAAATGCAGGCCTGTAGTAGGTTCGTCTAAAATATAAAGCGTATTTCCCGTACCCTTTTTAGAAAGTTCAGTCGCCAGTTTTACCCGTTGAGCCTCGCCACCAGAAAGGGTTGTAGAGGATTGCCCGAGTGTTATATAACCCAATCCAATTTGGTTTAGCGTGGTTATTTTTTGTGTAATGTGGGGTATTTCCGAAAAGAAATCTACTGCTTGTTCAACGGTAAGGTTCAGCACATCATTTATAGATTTACCTTTGAAACGAACTTCCAATGTTTCCCTGTTATATCGCTTGCCCTGGCAGGTATCACAAACCACATAGACATCGGGAAGGAAATTCATTTCAATCTTTCGCAAACCCGCACCCTGACATGTTTCACACCTGCCGCCTTTCACATTAAACGAAAATCTTCCCGGCATATACCCTCTTATTTTTGCTTCAGGCAGTGAAGCAAAAAGATTCCGTATATCAGAAAACAGGTTAACATACGTTGCAGGATTGGAGCGTGGTGTACGCCCTATAGGGCTTTGGTCTATCTCTATAATTTTATCGATATAATTCACCCCTTGTATAGAGGAATAAGGCAAAGGATTGGCTTCCGACCTATATATAACTTTATTGATGATCGGGTATAATGTTTCATTGATCAACGATGATTTTCCACTGCCTGACACACCGGTTATGCATATCAACTTCCCAAGCGGGAAAGAAACACTCACGTTTTTAAGATTATTTCCGGTTGCACCTTTTAAAACAATTTCCTTCCCGCTTCCTTTTCTTCTCGTTTTGGGAACTTCAATTTTCTTTTTGTCGGAAAGATAATCGGCGGTGAGGGTTGGTTGTTTCAGAAAATCCTCCGGAATTCCCTGTGCTACCACATTTCCACCATGAATGCCTGTTCCGGGACCTATATCAATGATCCAATCTGAGGCAAGCATCATATCTTTATCATGCTCTACTACAATAACAGAATTACCACCGTCGCGCAAGTTTTTCAGCGCGTCTATCAGCCGGTGGTTATCTCGTTGGTGTAATCCAATACTGGGTTCGTCAAGAATATAAAGTACTCCTACCAATCCCGAACCAATTTGTGTAGCAAGCCTTATCCGCTGCGCCTCACCACCTGAGAGGGTTCTGGCACTTCTGTTTAAAGTAAGATAATCGATACCGACATCCAATAAAAACTTGGTGCGGCTTCTTAATTCCTTCATCACATCTTTTGCAATCAGCTTGGTTTTGCCTTCCAGTTTCGATTCAAAATTTACTATCCAATCATATAAAACACGGGTATCCAAATTCGAGATCTCCGCAATGTTTTTTCCTTCAATTTTAAAATAGAGTGATTCCTTTTTCAGCCGTGCACCTTTACACTCCGGGCAAACAGCTTTGTTCATGAACTCTGCCGCCCAATCTGATATGCCGGGGTTATCGGTATCACGTCTTTGGCGGTCAATAAAGTTAATGATCCCTTCAAAACTCATGGCATACGAATGGGCATTGCTCTGAAAGTTTTCCCGCACTTTTAATACTTCATCCGTACCATAAAGTATCGCATGCACCCCGCCTTCCGGAATTTTATTTATGGGAGTATCCAGCGTGAAGCCATGCTTGTCGGCAATGCCTTCCAGTTGGTGAAATATCCAATTATCTTTTCTTTTACCAACGGGAGCAATCGCCCCATCATTAATAGATAGATGGGTATGCGGAATTATTTTCTTTTCATCAATCTGTAATACCTCTCCAAGTCCGCTGCAATTAGGGCAAGCACCATAAGGTGAGTTGAACGAAAACAAATTAGGTGCCGGTTCATCATACGATATTCCGGAAGTGGGGCACATAAGGAAACGGCTGTAGTGAGAGATTTTCTTGTCCTCATCCAGCACCATGATAACTCCTTTGCCTTGTTTCATAGCTAACCCTACCGATTCGCTTATGCGCGATATGGAAGCATCAGAAACATCAATGCGGTCAATTAAAACTTCTATATCGTGAATAGAATAACGGTCAGCATGCATGCCGGAACGCAGTTCTTTCAGTTCTCCATCGATCCGCACTTTGGAATAACCACTCTTCCGAAGTTGTTCAAACATTTCACGATAATGTCCCTTTCTGCCTTTTACAACAGGAGCCAGTAATTGAATTTTCTTTCCATCATATTTTTTTGCAAGCAAATCAATAATTTGTTGCTCGGAAAATCTCACCATTCTTTCACCTGTAACATAAGAATACGCTTCTCCTATTCTTGCAAAAAGCAAACGAAGGAAATCGTATATCTCAGTAATAGTTCCAACTGTAGAACGAGGGTTCCGCCCCACGGTTTTTTGCTCAATAGAAATAACAGGGCTTAATCCTTCAATTTTATCCACATCCGGGCGCTCCATGCTGCCCAAAAATTGACGTGCATACGCTGATAAGGTCTCAATATAACGGCGTTGACCTTCCGCGTAAATAGTATCGAAAGCGAGTGAAGATTTTCCACTTCCGCTCAGCCCTGTGATTACTACAAGCTTGTTGCGCGGAATAGTAATATTGATATTTTTCAGGTTATGCTCACGAGCCCCTACTATCTCAATAAATTCTTCTTCAATAATATCTTCAGTGGTCGGTTTCATGAACTATTTAATCTAATCGCTTAATCAAAATTTTAAAGGGCTGCAAAGGTACTCCAAATAAACCTTTTTTGCTTACTAAGAGATACTATTTTGTATCCTTGAATATAATTACTTCGTCATCGGTCCGCAAGGCAGCACTATCGCTGAGCGAATTCCATGAGCGCACCTGTTCCGGTGTAACACTATAGGTTTTGGCAATGACCTCCACCGTTTCATTTTCCTTCACAAAGTGGACAATAATTTTAGATGAACAGGAATTTTGCACTTTGGATGAAGTATCAATAAGGCATTGATTAGGCCTGGCGGTGTCATTATAATCAATATTCTCCCCCAAATCAATAAATACAGCATCTCTTTTCGGCAAGGAAATGGTATAGGTAACTCCTTTTGGATTTGGTAGTTTAGATGATACGAGCCAGGGGTTTAATATTTTCAATATGTGGTAATTCGCCCTTAAACTAAGTGCATAGTCTGCCAGGTTATCTATGGAAGAATCTACATCAATTTGGACAATGGGAATAGGCGGATACATATCTGAATGTTTGATAAAGAATCCAAACTTTTCCGGGTTAGTTTCTATCTCTTTAAATGCCAGAATTCTAAAAATATACCTGGCAGTTTCTGTGTTCAGTCCAAGGTCATAATAATTATCCTCCTGCTGAAATTGCATTGATTTAGCCACACCACCCATACCCATATTATAGGAAGCAGCCACCAGTGTCCAATTATGAAAATGGTTATATGCTTCTTTAAAATACCGGCAAGCC
>DATHNK010000153.1:0-6157 GCA_035486075.1 Bacteroidia bacterium | reverse complement strand
ATTTTAGCACAGGAAAATGGCAGTAATGTATTCGGATATTCTGACACCAGTATTTCTAATACTGCCAAAGCTTACCAGGACCCAACTGTATATATTCCGGATGCATTTAACCCTAAAGGTGTAAACCAGGTATTTAAACCTATTGGGGTTTTTATAGATGTTCAAGGCTATGATTTTGTTATTCTGAATCGCTGGGGAGTAGTATTGTTTGAATCAAATGACCCAAGTATTGGTTGGAATGGTAATGGAAGTGGTGGTAAAGAAGAGGAAGAAGGCGTATATGTATACTTGCTGACATACACCTCCAGCAAAGGTGAATACTTCCAGCGTAAAGGTACAGTTACCCTGCTGAAATGATCTTTTAACTATTTAATAATTTACTTGGCGGTTACAGCAGCTGAAACCGATTGGCCGATCTGTAGTTGTATGATTCCGGAGCCTTTCAGGGTATCATTTGCTGCCAGGGCCTTAGATGCTTCTATGTTAAGAATGGCGGGGAGGCTGAAAGTAAAACTAACGCTGCCCGAAGCATTTGTTGTTCCTGTTGCTTCGGCTTCCGCCAATGTGGTATGAGGTGCAAATAACTTAACAGTAGCGCCTGAAATAGCATTACTGTTGGAATCCTTAACGGTAATAACCGCAGTACAAGTTGTTGAATCTTTATGGCATGCTGTTTGACTGCCTGTAATGGCAATGAGCGCTAAAAAAGATAAGGAAAAACTGCTAATTGTAATAATTTTCTTCATGCAAACTGAAAAATCACGTACTTTTACGACGGGCAAATATAAACACTTTTAATAAATGGACATAAAAAATCTTAAAACAGTACTTATTTCAGGCATCGTATTAATTTCTTTAACCTCTTCAACAATATTGGAACCGGGACAAAAGGAAACAAAGATCCGTATACATACCACCAAAGGTGATATGGTGGTTAAACTATATGATGAAACCCCGCAGACAAGGGACAACTTCATTAAATTAGTAAAACAAAAATTCTATGACAGTGTACTGTTTCATAGGGTAATACAAGGATTTATGATTCAGGCAGGCGACCCCAAATCAAAAAACGCCGTACAGGGGGTAATGCTTGGCAATGGAGATATAGGATATACTATCCCGGCTGAAATTAAACCAGATCTTTACCACAAAAAAGGTGCACTTGCTTGTGCGCGTACCGGTGATGATGTAAATCCTTCCAAAGCTTCTTCGGGTTGTCAGTTCTATATTGCACAAGGCAAAGTATACAGCGATGCTGAACTTACTCAGATGGAAGACAGAATGAATTTTGGAATAAAGCAACAAATTTTCACCACGATTATTAATAAGCCTGAAAATGCTGATAAGAAAAAGAAATTTATGGAATACCAGAATAAGAGTGAAATTGATAGCCTGCGGGCGTTGGCTGCTACCATTGAACCGGAAATAGATTCCATTTATGCCAAGTCAACTAAATTTTCCTACTCTCCGGAACAAAGAAAGGCTTATACTACTATCGGCGGTGTGCCTCACCTAGATGGTAATTACACGGTTTTTGGAGAAGTGGTGGAAGGCTTGAATATTGTAGATTCCATTGCTGCGGTAAAGACCGGTGCAGCTGACCGTCCTGTGCAGGATGTTCGTATTATAAGTATGGAAATTGTGAAGTAATTTATGGAAGACAAGATAAAATCCTTTATGGAAGACATTAAAGGATTTCCTATCACAAATGCTGAAGAGGCGGAGAATTTCCGGTTGAAATACCTGAGCAAGAAAGGTATGATCACCTCCCTTTTTGATGAATTCAAAACCCTGGCACCTGAACTGCGCAAGTCAACAGGTAAAATGTTGAATGAACTTAAACAAGCTGCCGAACAAAAATTAGCAGAAGCAAAAGAAATTGTTTCAAAAACTGGCACTCAAAATTTTGAGCCCCGGCAAGACCTCTCCCTACCATCCGATTCATTTACGCTTGGCTCAAGACACCCAATATCTATTGTAAGGAAACAGATGACCGATATCTTTACCCGCATAGGTTTTGTAGTGTCTGAAGGACCGGAAATTGAAGATGACTGGCATAATTTTGGCGCGCTAAATTTTCCAGCCGACCATCCTGCGCGAGACATGCAGGATACTTTTTTTGTAGAAACAGGAAAAGATACTGAAGGGGTTCAAAATCTTGAACCCTTACTTTTGAGGACACATACTTCATCTGTACAGGTAAGGGTTATGGAAAACCAAAAACCTCCGATACGCACTATTTCTCCCGGCAGAGTTTATAGAAATGAAACCATTTCCGCCCGTGCCCATTGCCAGTTTCACCAGGTGGAAGGCTTATATATAGATGAAGGCGTTTCTTTCGCCGATTTAAAACAGACCTTATATTATTTTGTAACGGAAATGTTTGGCGAAAAAATTGAGATACGTTTCCGCCCGTCGTTTTTCCCGTTCACAGAGCCAAGTGCCGAAATGGACATTACCTGTCTTATTTGTGAAGGTAAAGGTTGCCCCGTCTGCAAGCATAGTGGATGGGTGGAAATTTTAGGTTGCGGTATGGTCCACCCGAATGTGCTTGATAATTGCAAAATAGACAGTAACAAATACACGGGTTATGCTTTCGGAATGGGTATTGAACGCATTACCATGTTGAAGTTTCGCATAAATGACCTGAGATTGTTTTTTGAAAATGATATGCGGTTTTTATCGCAGTTCAAGTCCGTTATTTAGGACATTCACCACTAAGACACTAAGGGCACAAAGGTTCACTAAGAAAAAGAGATATATAACTTAGTGCGGCTTAGTGCCCTTAGTGTCTTAGTGGTGAGAATTATAAAACCCTTAACTTTGGACTATGAAGATAATTGAATGCCCTCGGGATGCAATGCAGGGAATAGATGAATTTATTCCGACTGATTTAAAAGTAAAATATATTAATTCATTGCTGAAGGTAGGCTACGATACTATTGATGTGGGTAGTTTTGTGTCTCCAAAAGCTATACCTCAAATGCGGGATACAGCGGAAGTATTAAAAAAAATCGATTTGACAGGTAGGGGCATGACCCATGTGTCTGCCCTGTTAGCCATCATTGCAAACCTGCGCGGAGCGCAAGATGCGGTGCAGTTTGATGAAATAAGTTATTTGGGATTTCCATTTTCCATTTCAGAAACATTTCAAAAAAGGAATACCAATTCTACTATTGCGGAATCGTTGATACGGGTAGAGGAAATACAAAATGAATGTATCCGGCATAAAAAAGAACTGGTGGTTTATTTATCTATGGCCTTCGGAAACCCATATGGGGACGAGTGGAGCAGCGATATTGCCATTCACTGGTCGCATAAATTGCACGATATGGGCATTAAAATAATTGCCCTCTCTGATACTATTGGGGTTTCAAATCCGGAAAATATTACAACACTCTTTTCCGCACTGATACCGGAATTGAAGGATGTGGAATTTGGTGCACACTTGCATACCACACCCGATAAATGGGAAGAAAAAGTGAATGCGGCCTACAACAGCGGTTGCCGTCGCTTTGATGCAGCTATAAAAGGTTTTGGAGGTTGCCCAATGGCAAGCGACAAACTCACCGGCAACATGCCTACGGAAAATTTATTAAGTTATTTCAAAAAAAATAATATCCCTGTTGATATAGATATGACAGCTTTTGCGGAGGCGATGATTGAGGCCGGAGAGGTTTTCCCGCATTAGTTCCGCTCGTCATTGCGAACGAAGTGAAGCAATCTTACTAATACGCTATCCCATTTGGGTAAGATGGCTTCGCAAAGCCTCGCCATGACGTTAAATCTATTTCTGTACTATTACTTTCCCTTCACCAATCAAACTTCCATCTTCTTTCATTACGCGATAAAAATAAACTCCGCTGGGCTGCTCGCTAAGATTAATTAGATTGTCATCCGCCGGCTGGCGGATCTCTGAAAAAACTTTTTCTCCAAGCACATTATAAATTTCTACAATTGTTTGGGATGCTTGATCCGCCAGCTGGCGGACAGCATTACTGAGCGAAATAGTGAAAATGCCGTTATTAGGATTGGGATAAACATTTACTACATCTCTATTTATATTTATTTCATTGATTGAATTCGTAATATTTGGATCCTTAAAACTAAATACAACCCCATTATTGTGCAATCCTCCACTATTAGTCAAGCCATAAAATACATTTCCGGAAAATGCTAACAGCCCAACAGGGGCTTGTCCATTTGTACCATTAAAATCAAACAAATCCGTATAGTTATTCCCATTAGTATCAATTGAAAAGATACTACCATCCCCATTAGCGCCATCCCCATCAGTTGTTCCGTAGATAATACCTCCTAAAATTCTTAAGTACCCACCTGATGCATAAATGCTTGTGGCAGTACAATTAAAAAGTACTTTATAATTGGTGCCATTTGTATCCATAGAAAAAATAACACCATAACCCCCTCCACCACCTACAGTCATCCCATACAATAAACTCCCTGAAAGTGCTAGGTCTCCAAAAGGATTTGCACCATTGGTGCCATTAAAATCAAATAAATCTCTGTATCTATTTCCATTTGTGTCGATAGAGAAAATCATACCATAACCATTCGCTCCACCATAACAGGCCATCCCATATAATAGGTCTCCTAAAAGGATGAAGGAGGCTTGGGGAGTTTTTCCATTTGTTCCATTGAAATCAAATAAATCCCTATATCCACTTCCATCAATATGTACTGAGAATATACATCCTTCATTATTGAATCCTCCAAGGGCTGTCATTCCATACAATGTTCCAGCGTAATAAGTTAAAGAGCCTCCAGGCTCGTCTCCATTTACACCATTAAAATCCAGCAAATCCGTAAATCCGCCACCATTAGTATCAACAGCAAAAATGTTACCATCCCCATTTACTCCACCACTCATAGTCATTCCATACAATGTATTACCTAATATGGTCAATTTGCCATATATAGGGTATTTACCGTTTGAACCATTAAAATCCAAAAGGTCTTTATACCCAGTGCCATTTAACTGAATTGAGAAAATATTACCATAACCATTTCCACCACCACCTTCCGTCATGCCATATAACATATTTCCGTAAAGCTCCAGTGAACCAAGAGGTTCACCGCCATTAGTCCCGTTAAAATTAAGCAAAGTAGTATATTGAGCTTTGCACAAAATAGTGGAAAGTGAAAAATATAAAATATAATATAAAATAAAATATTTTTTCATCCAGTAAATATAACCAATAGATTTCTAGCACAAATGTAAGCCATAAGTTGTTGTGTGTATATAAAGTCAATGACTTTATCCAAAAACACTTTCCTGTGCTTTATCTTTGTATCACCCGCCGAAGTATAAAAGCGAAGGTGGGCTGTATGAATCCACCAACTGGCAGCCAGTACAAACTTATGAACCTGAATAGACCCATATCTTCAAACTTAGTTTATAACAAAAATGAAAAAAATTATACATATTTTTGCTATAAAATCCTATTTTCGCCTGTTATTAACAGGGAAATGAAAAATATTTTTGCTGGTTATCAGGTAGTTAATCTTTCACGCTATTGTATCTACCCCCCTATTTTGACAGTTAATTTGGGCTTTTTCACTGTTATTCACTGTAAATGTGCAATTTCATTTTTATAACAATAATAAAAACGAATATATGAAAATACAATCTGTTCGTCATTGCGAGGCTCTGCGAAGCAATCTTACCCAACAATTATTGTGTTAGGATTAGTAAGATTGCTTCGTTCCTCGCAATGACGAATTATCGTTCTGCCAAGGATGACGAAGGCATTTAACTTTCAATTTAACTAAATGCTCAACCTTGCTTCTCCTACAAAAGGGTTAAACTGCCTTTCGTGCCCAATGGTGGTTGGTATGCCATGCCCCGAGAATACTTCTACATCATCGGGCAGGGTAAAGAGTTTGGTTGTAATATTCTTTTCAAGGGTATCATAATCTCCACCTGGGAGGTCGGTGCGGCCTACGCTTTCTCTAAACAATACATCACCACCCCAAAGTTTCTTGCTTTGGGCATCGTAAAAGCATACTCCGCCTGGGGAGTGGCCGGGGGCATATATAACATCCAAAGTAATATCGCCTAGTTGTATCTTTTCATGTTCTTCAATAAACCTTAGAGGTTCTGGCGAAGGGGTGGCTTCTACCCCGTATATACCCG
>DATHNK010000152.1:0-3599 GCA_035486075.1 Bacteroidia bacterium | reverse complement strand
GCAATGCAGGTTAACTATTTTCTTAATGGATTCCTCTGATTTTACTTTCAGGGGGACTTCAGATGACGAATGAAATGTTTGTAGCAAGTATCAACTATTCATAGGGAAACCCATTAACCTAGCATTCTACGCAGAATTCTGAATAAAGTTACAAAATATGGGCAAAGGATTTTATAAATCTAAAATCTCCGCCTTTACTTTTTTCGGCAATTTATCAAATACTAATTGGTAAGAATGATCAATTACTTCCCGCAACATTTTATTGGATAAGCGCCCATTCATAAACACTGTATTCCAATGTTTTTTATTCATGTGCCAGCCGGGTATTACTTCTTCATATTCGGCACGGAGTTCAATAGCACGCTCAGGGTCACATTTGGCATTAAACCTATCCGCTTCTGAAAGACTGGTTAGTAAAAATATTTTGTCACCAACTTTAAATACCAGTGTATCTTCTCCGAAAGGAAAATTTTCCGTTACGCCTTTTTTCTGCAGGCAATATTCACGCAGTTCTTCTATATTCATTGAGTTGCGATTTTATTTTTTGTTCGGCTGCAGGCCATTCATCATCAATAATACTGAAGTAGGCAGCATTGCGCGATGTACCATTTTCCCTTATCTTATCTTTCCGTAAAATGCCTTCAAAGTGCCCACCGATCTTTTCAATGGCTTTTCGGGAACGCGTATTATTTTCATCGGTTTTTATCTGCACCCGTCTTGCTTTTAATACTTCAAAACAAAAAGTAAGCAATAGTAATTTACATTCAAAATTTACATCTGTACCCCAATATTCCTTTGCTATCCATGTCCAGCCAATTTCCAATTTTTTGTCGTTAGGAAGAATGTCAAACAATCTTGTAGAGCCTATAAATTTTCCTGTTTTTTTATGATAAACCACAAACGGATAATTGATGCCTTTTTCTCTTTCCTGCAGAGCAGCATTATAGGATGCATTAAAAGTTTCCCTTACTGAACAATCGGTTGGAATATACTTCCAAAGTTCTTTATCAGAGGCAGCAATAAACAACGCATCAAAATGCTCCTTTTCCAGTGGAATTAAGTCAACTGTTTCTCCTTTAAGGACTGTTGGGTGCTTTATCCAGGGTGCTGTCATGATCGGGATCATTTAAAAGATCGCATCATTGGCGAACTGAAGGTCATCCTTATACAGTTCCGGAACAGGCACCTCCGCATTTTCAAGCATAGAGCCGGTTACCACATATGGATATATCTCCGCATAGGTTCTAACCTGGTTTCGCGTTTCCCTTTTATTGATGTGATGGCGGTTCATATAGGCCGGAGCTTTTATTCCGGCAGAACCCATCATGTCTACAGCACTTTTCACCGTTTGAAAATGGAAGTTGGCAACCTTTACTTTTTTATCTTCTACTGACAATCCGGCCTGCAAACTGGCATCTTGCGTGGCTACTCCTGTAGGGCATCTGTTGGTATTGCACCGCAACGCCTGAATACAGCCCAGCGCCAGCATCATGGCACGGGCGCTGTTGCAGGCATCGGCGCCAAGCGACAATAATTTTATCATATCAAAACCGGTCACCACTTTGCCGGATGCAATTATTTTTATTTTTTCTTTTAATCCAAAGCCCATCAGTGCATCTGTAACGAATACGAGTCCGTCAGTTAGCGGCATGCCAACAGAATCTGAAAATTCCATGGGCGCGGCGCCCGTACCACCTTCTCCCCCGTCCACAGTAATAAAATCGGGAGTGATACCCGTTTTTACCATGGCTTTGCACATAGCGAAGAACTGCCTTTTAATACCTACGCATAATTTAAAACCTACCGGCTTCCCGCCCGA
Organism: Bacteroidia bacterium; assembly: GCA_035486075.1. Taxonomy (GTDB): domain Bacteria; phylum Bacteroidota; class Bacteroidia; order JABEUT01; family JABEUT01; genus JABEUT01. The sequence goes on along the minus strand of DATHNK010000152.1, from coordinate 1,780 downwards.
TAATTCCCTTAGTTTTGCAATGAAATGCATCATTTCTATGGGGTTACTAAATGCTGAATGGCGGGGAGGAGAAATTACATCTTTTCCCATTTCCACCAGCCTTATTTTAGCAATTTCTTCACTTACCTTTTTAGCCGGAAGAATTCCACCATGCCCCGGCTTTGCGCCCTGTGAAAGCTTGATCTCGATCATCTTCACATTCGGAAGAACAGCCCGTTCAGCAAAAAGCCTTTCGTTGAAAGTGCCATCAATATTGCGGCATCCGAAATATCCGGTACCCAGTTGCCATACAATATCTCCACCGGGCTTTAAATGATATGGGCTCAAACCTCCTTCACCGGTATTGTGTGCGAAACCTCCAATTTTTGCACCTGAATTAAGCGCCATTATCGCATTCTGGCTCAGCGATCCATAGCTCATAGCTGAAATATTCAGAATACTGGCCTCATAAGGTTTTTTACAATCCGGGCCGCCAATTATAATGCGCGGGTCATGGTTCAGTTCATCCGAATTGGCAGGGGTTATGGAATGACTAAGCCATTCATATCCCGGTTCATAGATATTTAACTGGGTTCCGAATGGCATGGTATCATCCGCCCGGGCGGCGCGTTTATATACCACATTGCGGTTCAGGCGGCTAAAAGGTTTTCCATCTTCATCATTTTCCACAAAATACTGGTGTATCTCCGGCCCGATACCCCCTAATATATAACGCAACCGGCCTATCAGTGGAAAATTATGTTTAATGGCATTTTTATTTTGGATCATATCTGCAAGCCCCAAAACAATAAGCGGTATTATAATTATAAGGCACCACAAAACAGGCGGTGCAAAGTATCCGATGGAAAAAATCAGAATTAATATAAAAGCTGAGATCCCGACAAATAGTTGGCGCATATCCTGGGTTTAAGTGCAAATATACATTAATAGTATTTTATTGCACGCGCCGGCAGATATCGGCAACCTATAAGGTTATCAGGTTAAGCTATTCAATTTCTGTTTTGAACGAATATTTATGGCGAAGGGATATACCCGATTTAATTTTGTAAGTGGAAAATAAGTTGAAGGTATTTTAACATTCGACTGTCATGAATACAAAAAAAGCAATATTATTATTTGCGGTAAGCATTTTTTCAATAAGAATTTTAGCTCAGACGGCTCCCGTTGGATCCGCTGTTCCAGGTTTTCCTCAGGCAAAACCGAATTTATTACCCCCACCCGATTACAATCCTAAGCAAGATCACAAACCTCAGGATACTTTGCCACATAAAAAAAATCACCGGCAAAAATCAGATACTATTCAAAATAAGCAACCTACTCATTTTGGGCCAAAAAAAGATTCAGTTCAATAACTTCTAAATTTCAAATGCCATGAATGCCAAGAAAGCAATCTTTTCAGGTGGAATATTTTTCGCGATTACTTCAGGAGTCTTTGGTCAAACTCAACTTACTCCTTCCCCAAATACACCAAACCCACCGTTAAGTAATCCTCCGCCCACCACCACACCAAATGCTCCTTATACCAATCCCACGCCAGGGTCTTCAACACCTTATACTACTCCACCTGTCAATCAGCAGCCCTATCCGCCTGTAGCTCCAACGCCTATGCCTTATCCTTCAGGCAACTCTCCACTTAACCCTGTTCGGACTCCGACTATAATTCCAAATCCTGCCCCTACACCCGGTTCGCCAACTATAACCCAACCCACCGGACTAAGCCCTATGAGAAAAGATTCAATTAAGTAATGATCCTCCACAAAATGAAAAAATCAAAGTTAAA
>DATHNK010000151.1:0-7093 GCA_035486075.1 Bacteroidia bacterium | reverse complement strand
GCGCATCTATTTGTATCAACTGAAACGAATGTATGTCCCGAATTGGTTAATGGCATACAACAAGCCGTTTTCAACGTGAAATAGATAGTAATAGAATCATTGGTATTCCAGTTGGAAAGTCCATTCACTATAAAATATGGAATGGAGGAATTAGCAAAGGAGTGAGCCTGTATAGTATCACCATTTGACGAGGTAGAATGAAAATTTGCGCTATCAATTGTAATCTGGTCAGGCAAATTAATAGCCAATGTAACGGGACAAGTTAAGCTGCCGCCATTGTTCTTGATAGTATAGGCAACCGTATATGTATAACAGGTAATTAATGAAGGCAGGTGGGAATTAGTGCTATCGGAAATATTTTCGCTGATGGAAAAATTACAGGATTGTGATTTAGCAGTTTGTATGTTTAATGCCAATACAAGAGCAGTGAGGGGGAGAAATAGTTTTTTAATCATACCAAGGGTTTTAGATGCTGTTATTGCTGTTGTTACTTAATAAATTTAGTCCGCAGCTAATACTATGTGTCGCTTCCTTTAGATTCTCTAACGATTTGAGGCTGCAAGAATAGAAAACATAATTTGTATTTGCAAGAGAAATTTATGTTTATTTAGTAAGTATTTGTATACTGTGTGAAAATCAGTTGAAATAAATTCTATGTAATTTATATTTGCCAATAAAAAGCTTAAGTTATTTAGTTATTAGCTAATATTTATAACGTCATACATTAAATCATATCATCATCGCCTCCCATAGTTTTACATTTTAGTAATCTATTATGAAAACTTTAGGGGATAAAATAAGGTACTATCGAAGCCTTAACGGTTGGAGTCAGGAAGACATGGCGGTCATGCTCGAAATCGCAGGAGTTTCGCTCTCAAATATTGAAAGGAATGTTACCGACATTAATTATTCAAGGCTCAGGCAAATAGCTGACCTGTTTAAGATTACGGTATCTGAATTAACAGACCTAACCAATAAATCAGCAAAATTAATTGAACTGGAAAAGACCGTACAAAAACAGGAGCGGGAAATCATACAACTTCAAAGAAAACTGCTAAATGCAAAGGATAAAATCCCTGCCAAGAAAGTAAAAAAAGGAAAAGGCAGATTAAAATAATTGTTCCTCCGTGTCAGAATTTAATTGATATTGCAATGCTTCCTTTAACGAGGGGATAGGTTAGAAGAAATTTATTTCAACTTCCTGTCCCTTTTTTTGTGCCTTTCCACAATTTTTTTTGTTTGGCACAAACAAACAGAAAAAATAATCAATCAGTTAGTCTTATCAGCCTTTAACAAAGATTTGGAAATTAGCTGATATAATAAAACCCTACTTCAAAATCTCACATCTTCCTAATTTATAGGGTTTTCCTTTAATTCACTTTTATTGTATTCTTCCCTGTATATCATGTTTTTATAACAAAAATTAAATTATCATTGCTTTATTGGTTATAAGAAGCATAGGGCATATTATGGAGTTTTATTTAAACCAAGATTATTTTTCTTTTCCGGTCAATAGGTAACAATAGTTAAACCCATTAAATCTGCGATGAATCCTGAAATCAAAAGAGAAATCCAGTTACGACCTTATTCTATTAAAGAACTGGCATTAATTTATGCAATAGACCGGAGAACATTAAGAAAGTGGCTCATTCCCCATGAACTAATTGTAGGAAAACAAAAGGGGCATTATTATAGCACTCTACAGGTACGGCTGATTTTTGAGATGCTTTCTGTTCCAAGAATCTGAAATATCCAGTTTTAGAAGTGACAAAAGCTGCTATAAAATGACAAATTGAGATAAGAAGTGACAAAAGCTGCCATAATCTGACAAATCTGCACAAGTGCCATTTCACATAGGGACACCTTTGTCGCTCAATCAATAAAAACAATGATTATGACAAAGAAAAGGAAAACAGTCCTGCGTATAGGTTACGCTTCCCTGAATTTAATTGTAGAAGTAAGCTGGGATTTTGCCCTGCGCCATTTATGGAAAAACTATTCTTATGATGACGAGACAATCGCATTGTCTAAATCGTACATCCGGATGTATTACAGAGAAATACCAGCCGAGAAATTTACACAGTTAGGGAGTACATGCCTAAATGCCTTTTGCGACCGTATTGTACTGGCAGAAAAATACGCTTCCCATTTTACCTACTGCTATTTCCCCAACCCTGCCGTGTGGTTTGATACCAATAATCCTAAAGGTTTCAGGCTGACAAAAAAATGGTATGAACATGGAAAGGCGACAAACGGAAAGCCTATTCCCAAATATGTGCCGCCATGCGCAGGTGTAATTTCAATTTTGACCGATGAAGAGAACTATTATTCCAAATCAGCTTGAATCTGAATACTCATAAAAATGGGGATAACGAAAATATCCCCATTAAACCCTACAAGCAAAAAGAGCTTTGTAACCTGTATAATGTTCATAGGAACACCTTTAAGAACTGGCTAAAGCCATTTGAAGAAGAAATAGGAGAAAGGCAAGGCTATTATTATTCAATTAAGCAAGTTGAAATAATTTTCAAAAGGCTGGATTATCCAAGCATTTACAGGGGAAGTAATAATTCAAACAACAAAGAAGCCTTAGAACAGTAAAATATAGGCTCTTAAAGGAGCTAACTTTTACACAATCTTTTAGGGAATAACACAACTTTTTGCGGTTACCGCTTGTGAATCATTTTGTGAAAATTCAAACTTAATCAAAGTCCAAAATAGCGAGTTAAACGTGTTTTAAGGATGGCAAAAGCTGCTAAGAAATGACAAATTGGGATAAGAAATGACAAAAGCTGCTATTTTATAACAAATTTGCACAAGTACTATTTTAAATAGTGTAATATTCGCATTCTGAATTAATAAGAAAACACCCCAAAACGAGCATGAATAAAAGGATTTTAAAGCAAGGAAATAATTTCAAAATTGAGTTTATGAAAACGGTGCTGAAAAGCCGGAAGACATTTGGTTAGATAATCTTAAAAATATTTTCAGGGAAAAATAACGCTTAAAGAACGCAAAAGAATAACACATGAATAAGAACTTAAATACAACACATGGACGCTAAATTTGGAATGGATGCCGGAAAGAGTTCCAACCTCTTTCTCACAGGAGCAATACTCTTGGCAAACCTTGATTTTGCAAGTATTGAGGAATACGCCATAAAAGCCGCTATAGGCGGTATTATATGGATGGGATTTAAACTGATAGGAGATTATATCGCCGGAAAAATCAAATCCAAAATATAATGGGAACCGGCACAAAAGTTTTGGCTGGAGTTGGTATAGCGGCTTCAACTGCCGTTGGTATAAGGGGTTTGCAATTACACAGCTTGGGTAAAAAGCTGCAAATAACGCACCGTGCAAGGATAGATAAAATCAGTTTGGCTGGCATGTCGCTCAGTTTTGATGTGGTCATACAAAATCCTACCTCCAATGGAATCACAATTAAATACCCATTACTGAAAGTTATGCTGGGGAAAAAGCAACTGGCGGCCTCCGATGTTCAGAATAAGGATATAGTCATCAAACCAAATGGTACAACAGAAATAAACAAAATCACTTTCACTCTTACAACGGTTAAAGAATTAAGCATACTTGCCTCCATTATTATGCCATTGCTTACAGGGCAGCCGATACAAGTAAAGGCAGTTACAGAAACAGGAGTTAAGTTTTTATTCTGGCATATCCCTTTTTCAATTGATGAAGATATAGCTCTTAATAATTCAGGAAATGCAAGCTAAAACACCAAGAAAAATATTGGATGGTCAGGCTTTCAATATCCTGATTCCACAGGCAAAACTGACTGATACCACCATAAAAAAGGGAGCAACCCTTAAAGATACTATCCGGTTTATACCCGATGCTGTTAAGCAATGTAAGTGGCAAACCAAAAAGTTAGCTGAAGTGTTGAAAGGAGATAGCGTGATTAAAACCTGTGAAAATATTTGGGACTTTCTGTACAGTCATGTCAGGTTTCATAAGGATAAGGAATATAAGGAACAGATAAGAAGCCCAGCCCGAAGCTGGCATGACAGGGAAGCCGGAATTGATTGTGACTGTTACACCATTTTCATAAGTACCCTGCTAACCAATCTTGGTATTCCGCATACCCTTCGGATAACAAAGTATAGTGGCCCAGGATTCCAGCATATCTATCCCATAGTTCCAACCGGAAACGGAAAGTATATTACGATAGACTGCGTTACGGACAAATTCAATTACGAAGAACCTTATACAGCAAAAGAAGACACACCTATGGATTTAGAATTTTTAGAAGGCTTTGACGGCAACGACAACCGGAACAATTCAAATGATGAACTCGGCAAGCGAGGATGGTTTAAAAGGTTCACACATGGTGCGCTTCATGCCTTTAATCGCTTTAACCCTGCGACTACTATGTTACGCAACGGCATTCTCGCTTCCATGAAGCTAAACCTTTTTAAAGTAGCTCAACGGTTGAAATATGCCTACTTGAATGAGCAACAGGCAAAAGCCCACAAGATGGACATGGATAAATGGCGACATCTTGTTTCAGTAAAAGACAAACTGGAAAACATTTTTTACGGTGCTGGAGGCAAACCTGTCAATTTCAAACACTCAATACTCAAGGGTAAAGGAAACCACAACCACGATGTAAACGGGTTGGGATTTACACCAGACAATGAAGTATTCGGGTTTGACATTGAAACGCCATTGCCGCAATTACTCGGCAAAGCAATCTTTGAAAGTGAAAATGATTTGGAAGGAATGGGCGAATTGGGCGACCCTGTAACCGGAGCCTCTATTGGGGCAGCTACCGGAATTATGGGAATCATAGCCAAATTACTCAAACAGCTTGGCAATCCTTTTGCAAAAAAGGATGAGGCAGGGTCAGAAGATTTTAAAACCACTAAAGCCGATGATAAGGCGGCTACCGATGCCGCAACCGATGCAACGGCAACGGATAATAGCAAAGTAGACAAAGCCGCCGATACTCCAGCACCGGGTAGTACCGACAAAACGGATGCCGACACTACAGATGACTCAAAGGATGGTAAAACACCACCGGGAACTGGCTTTTGGGCTAAAAACAAAAAATGGCTCAAGCCCACCATTTTCGGAACGGCGGGGTTGGGAGCATTATTGGGAGGTTATGCGCTTATAAAAGAAGAAAAGAAACACGCTAAAAAACCGCAAGAGAGCCTGTCAGGATTGGAAGGCGTGAAAAAGAAAAAGGAGAAAAAGCATGTAGCCTTAATGTAACCAAAACGCCAAAGAGTTTTTAAACAATTAAACAAATTAAATGAGTAACCATTATAGAAAGAAAGCGAAGAAAAAGCACTTGTTGGGCGAAACTACCGCCACATCGCACCATAATAAAACGATGAAAGAATCAGCCTTGGACACGGCAAAAAATACCCCGGTTGACATTGGTGCTGCAATCGGAGGAGGATTCGTAGGTTCTGCTATTGGCAAACCCTCTCTTGTAACCGGAGCCATTATTTCGGGATTAAGCCACTTTTTCAAAAATAAATTAGGCTCCATGAGCCGGATTGGTTCCATGTTCGGAGTAGGTATTATGGCTGGGGGATTTGCGAAATCATCCGGTGGAGTGAGCGGAACAGATGATAAAAAAAAGACGGGTGATGCCGCCAAAGAAAGGATGAAAAGCTACGGAGAGGATTTAAAACAAAGGCTCTATCTCGATAAAATCCCCACCACAAAAAAAACGGCTGATAAGAAAGCAAACGAAAAAAAATCCACCACCGAAAAGGAGGAAACCAAGCCCGTGAACGGTACTGAGAATTTCTATTATCCCGAAACAGAACCACGCCTTAATGGAGAAATGGATTTAAGTGCGCTGGAGGAATTCCAGGAAGAATTACAGGTAAGCGCAAACCATCACCGTGAAAAGCGCAAAAAGGAACATGAGGGCGGAGAGGTGGAGGGTTTAAACGACCTAAACCCTGAAGACCACAATTACTAAGCATTTCAGAGAGTATAATTAAAATCAATAAACAACAAAAAAACAAAGAATGAGCGAAGAAGAATTAAACGCAACAGACGAGTACACCAATCAAGGCGGATTAATCGGCTTGGACGGGCATGATGAGGAACTAATGGACGGAGTAATGGGTGCGCTCAAAAAGATGCATCCCCTGAAAAGGGCTCGTGCCATGAATAAACTCGCACAGCCCGGACATCCAAGCCGCTTTTCAAGGGCTGAAATGGAAAAGTTCTTTAATGAACTCCCATCCCATATTAAGGAACAGTTGAAAAAAGGAGAATTGCGTTTGGCTGATACGTTGCTTTACACTATCAAGCCCGTAACACAAACAACTATTAAGATGTTTGAAACACAGGACGTGCAGGAAATTGGTTTAAGGAATATCAGCAATGCCAAGTTGCCTAAGAACCAAGCCATGCTTGTAAGTGGTATCATTCTCTTAGCAGGTGTTTCTGCAAGCGCAAACATTCCAGATGTGATGAATACCACCTTTGCCGGTATTGAAGCCATGCCTTCCATTGTTTCAGGTGAGTTTTATCTCAATGGCAATAAGAAACAACTTGTACCTGAAACCAGCAATTATGTATTCCGCACAGCAGGTTACACCATGTATCAGGCAGGTTATTATAAACTCCATAATCCACGCCTCATTTATGATGATGTGCTGATTGAGTTTGTAGTTGAATTGGGAGCCATGACAGGCATTGCAGCCAATACCCAGCTTTTTGCAGGGTTGCATGGAACGATTACTACTCCATAACAGAGAGGGAAATAGCGGACAGCTACCGCCGGATTGGATATACCAATCCGGCACACGCTGCAAATCGGAAAAAATAGTAATAAAAAATACCACATGAAGCCAGTAAGAAAAAGATTTGATATGCTAATAACAACCGCCAACAGTACCCTCACTCAAACCTTTGAAATGGAAAAAAGCATAGCTGCATACAAAGGGATGTTGTTTACATCGAACATGGATGATATGCTTTATTTCAGAGGTTCTGCACGGGTTGAAATAAATAAGGATGAAATTTTTCCCGATGGATATGAATCCAAACTCCTTATGTCGGGAATCAATGTACCGCCCGATTCACGCTACTTTGATTTG
>DATHNK010000150.1:0-15847 GCA_035486075.1 Bacteroidia bacterium | reverse complement strand
TCAAAAGATACCAAGATCATTGTAAGCATTGAATCGAGTGCATCTCATGTGCCGACAACCAAATTCGGTTCGAATGAGAACCTTACCAAAGCCAGGGCAGAGGAATTGAAGAAGACTTTGACAAAGATGGCGGCTAATAAGGCTAATGTAAAAATTGAATTGAAACCTAGCGTAAATGGACCTGATTATGCCAATGATGCTCAGAATTTGGCCAAGTATGAAAAGTTCCAGTATGTTAAGGCCTATATCAGAGAAGATAAGTAATGAGGTTTATTCCTAAACAGGTAATGTTGGTTGCAGTCTGCAGTTTGATTGCGGTTCCTGTTTTTTCTCAAACCACTAATACCAGTACAACAAAGAAAGTTCCGCCATCCGGCGGAACTTCTCTTTCTGCCGATCAGAGTAAAATGCTCTGCAAAGCCTGGAAACTAGATAGTGTTTCGGCATTTGGCGTAGATAAAAAAGCAAACAGTAAAGAAGCCGGTGATGGAATTACTCCTGTAGCCGATGGTAGTTTATTTTTAACCCAGGAAGGAGTTGCCTCAACAGGAAAATGGACCTGCGGAGGTGGCCGTTTAAATGCGATTACTTCAAATGCAGGAACTAAAAGTTTCAAGGTAATAAGCATGACGGATGCGCGCATGGTGCTGGAATATCAATATCCAGCTCCCGATTACAGTAAGATCACATACATCTATACTCCTAAGAAATAATAAAAGAATAGTATTTGATACTAATTAAAAAGCCCATGAAATACTTCATGGGTTTTTTAATTATTACGATTCTGTAATAGGTTATTTTTTACCCTGGGTTTTTTGAGCGGGCCGTGGTTTTAAACTTTCAAAATATGCCTTAGCATTTACATTCTCCGGATCCAGGTTCAATATTTTTTTATAGTACAGCGAGGCATTTGCTTTATCTTTTTGCAGGATATAATAATACCCAAGTTGGGAATAAGCTTCAATTAAGCCGTCTTTATTCTTAATGGTATCGGTGCCAACTTTCTGAATATATTGTTCATAGATGGGTTTTGAAAGCGCTTGAGTAGAATCCATTTGGCTGTTTGCCCTTGCTTTCCACTGATAACCTAAAGCAAGGTCAGGGTTGCTTTGAGTAATTTTTGTAAAGGAAGAATCTGCCCCGGCATATTGTTTATTGTTATACTGTGCAAGTCCCAGGAAATAGTAATCATTGGCATCAGCAGATTGTTTACGGGCGGCAATTCTTTTAGTAAAGTAAACGGTAGCCATGGCAAAATTCTGATCTTTATAATAGAGCTGTCCAATAAGCTGGTAAATGTCCTGTACGTCAGTTGAGGTAGGGTCATTTATTACAGTTACGGCCTGGTTCAGAGTGAGGATTGCAAGTGAATCCTGCCCGGTTTTTGAAAGGAGTTTTCCAAGATATGAATAGTCTGTTCCAAGTATCTTTATTTTTCTTCCCTTGGTTTTAGCAAAGAATTTGTTCATATTCACAAGTCCGTTCTTATAATCTTTTTTCTCATACTGAGAATAGCCAAGAAGCCTGTATAAAATGATGTTGCCGGAATCTTTAGATAATACGTTTTGCAAGTTTGTAATAGCGTCATCGTATTTTTTAGCCAGATAAAGAAATGAACCGTAACGCGCCTGGGCCGTTAATGAGTTATTCAATTTAAGATATTTTTTGTAAGCTGCAATAGCTTCATCAAACCTACCTGCTTCATATAGCATCTCAGCCTGTTCACGATAGGCAGGGGCAAATGTTGAATCGAGCTTGGTAGCTTTGGTAAAGTAGTCGAAAGATTGTTTGTAGTCGCGGGCATTTTTCCATAACCTTCCAAGGCGGAGCATGGCATTTACGCTTTTAGGATCGAGAGAGGCGGCCGTATTGTATTCTTCAATAGATTTAGAGCCATCTGTCGGGTTTTGTGCCAGGTAAGCATCACCAAGATCCAGGTGATAGGTAGGATTCTTGGGGTCTAAAGCAATGGCTTGTTTAATTAGGTCGACAGCTTGCTTCAGTAAATCGGAGCCCTGATCTTTTCCGGCTAAAGTTGTATAAGCCTCTGCCAGTTTGGCAAGTACCACAGGATCCTTTCCTTTTGAAATTGTTTTGGCCTTGTAAAAATTATCCATGGCCGATTTGCTGTCGCCATTGGTCATCTGCATTTTAGCCAGGCCTACATAGTTAAGGGGTTCAAGGGCATTTACATCTACGCCTTTCTGGTATGTATTTTGTGCGGAATCAGGTAATCCCCAATTGTAAAAATTCTCTCCTTTATAGAAATAAATATTGCCTGCTGTGGGTTGAGCTAATTGCAATGTTTTGAATGCTTTATCAGCCTGTTCAAATTCTTCATTGTTGGTTAGTTTTATTGCATCCTGCAATGTTTGGGTGTGTGCTACTACGGAACTAAAAATGGTCCCAGACACAATAAGCGAAATACGAAAACCTGAACTTTTCATTTTAAATAGTTTGAAAGTTGGCAAAGGTAAAAAGAATACCAAAGGAAAAATGAGAATATATGCCCGTTTTTAAAGGTAATAAGGAAATAATAAAACGGAAATGTTAAAAGCTTATTATATGGGTGGGCACAGTGGTTGGCAAAATGCCTTCGTGAAAGATAATCCGCTGCCCCTTATCGGAGGTTACAAAGGAGAGGAATCCGCTGCCTAAACCCATATACGGCTCGGTTTTGATCATGTAAATATCCCTGCATAGGGGATAATCGCCGGTTTTAATGTAATATTGATAAGGTTGAAAGTGCTGACCTCCGACAGTAGTTGAAACCCAGGCAACTTTGACCTTATTCAGAAAGCCCTTGGTTGCGGAATCATAATCATTGCTTACCCAGTTTACGCCGATTATACCCAGGGCCCGTTTATTTTTTGAAACATAGTCTATCACCTGCGGGTTGCTGTTCAAGGCAAAACAATACGCCGGAAACTTATCGCCCTTCATCAGTTTTTCCCTTATATAGCGGGAATTGACAGAATTTTCATGGTCGAAAACTACTGTTATCTTGCCTTCTCCAGGCAAATTCCAGGTGCTGTCGCCACCAAATACGGCTTTAAGCTTATCTATGCTGAATAAGGTGTCGGGGTTATCATTATTTACAATAATGGCAATAGCATCGGTTGCTATTTTGACTTGTTCTGGGAAAAGCTGTTTATCTTTAAAATAGGCTTCTTCCTGCTTGGTTAATGGCCTTCCGGCAACAATAACTTTAGCCGAATCGTTCATCAGATCTCTGAAAACAGAATCTTCCGGTTCGTATCTTACATGAATGGCCGTATTTTGATAGAGAGACTGGAACACCTGTACTTCAGCATCCACCGTTGGTTTGTAGGAATCATCAGCACTCATGGTAATTGTTCCCGTAGTGGGTGTATCGGTATGAACTTTGCCGGATTGGCCACAGCCCGCAAATAACATAAGAGCACTTACAAGAGGAACGAAAATGCTGCAACCTGCTGATATGTGCCTAAAGATTCTCATCATTTCTGTAAGAGCGTAATCGCCTGTAGAACATATAAACCCTGAAAAGCCCATAGGCACAAATAGCACTGCCAAAAGCAAGGCGGGTATTGGGTTCAAGGCCGAAATCGAGTTTGCCGGTAATCAGCATTATGCCCGCAAAAAGGTATATGAACGAAAAGACGGAACCGGTAAGGAGGTAAAAAGTTTTCATACAATTATAATTCCGTTGAAGGAAATAAATTATCGCAAAATAAAGTGAACAGGCAGCATATACTGAACCCTGACAGAATGCCCGTTTTGCTGGCCCGGGGTCCATTTTGGCATACTGGAAACTTTCTTCTTCGCTTCATTATCCAAATATGTGTTCACACCTCTTAAAACAGTTACACCGCTAACACTGCCATCGCGCTCAACAACAAAGGAAACATAAACCGTACCTTGTATGTTAGCATCTTTGGCTTGCTCCGGATAATCAATATGATCGGCCAGCCATTTATTAATATCACCGGGGAAAGCAGGTTTCTGCTGAACAATGGTAAATACCTTATTCTCATCGTCACCCAAAGCGCTGGGAGGAGTAATAGGTGCAATTATCATAGTGTCTTTGCCTTTTACCGTAGTTGCTCCGGCATTGGTTACCTGAACTTGTTTTACGGTGGCAATTACAGTATCCACATTTACCTTGGCAACAACCGGAGGGGTAACCTTCAACTGGTTTATCAATGGCTTTGGAGGAGGTGGCGGAGGAGGTGGCGGAGGTGGCAAATTCTTATCTGGTGGAGGCGGCGCTTTGAGATCCACCTTAATAGTCACCACATCATCCTTTTTCTTTAAGTTGAACACTTTTAAAAGTAAGGGAATACTGATACCAATAACCATGGACGCAATAGCAATACCCATAGCTATGAGCATTACCCTGGTATACTTTTTCCTTACATAATAGGCGCCATATTCCTTGTTCTTGCCTTCAAAAACAATTTCATTACGAACATCACTCGTAACATCCATCCAACCGCCCACAGTTTTACCAGCCATGATAGGTTATTTTTTATGGGTTAGTTTATAGTCGGCAATCATCTTAATATCATCTTCACTGGCATCGATCAACGAATACTTACCTATGTTGCAAATATTCATTTCATCGAGGGCCATTACTACGTTAATGTACTTGGTAGTGCTATCGGTTTTTATAATTACAAATCTTGCATTTTTATTTCCTTCCGCCTTATCCAATAACCTGGAGTAAGTGGAATCGGGCATTTTATTGGCATTGTGTTGTGCCTGGATATCTTTAATGCTATTCATTACAAACTGATTCTGGCTAAGCACCAATTTACGAACGCCATCATCTGAAAAATCGGTTTGCATAATGTTATTACTGTCATGATTTGCCCTAAGCAAACCATTATAGTAATAAACGGTATCGCTTTTACCTAAAAGTAATGTTAAAGTAGTTGTATCCACCTTCGTTTTCTCATCTGATTTAACAGGTGGCGTAAGTTCAATAACTTTTGGCTGGCTGAATGTAGTGGTTAGCATGAAAAATGTAAGCAAGAGGAAGCCCAAATCCACCATAGGGGTCATATCGATCCTGGTAGATAGCTTTTTGGCTCTCTTCTTCTGGTGTTTTCCACCACCGCCGCCCCCGCCTGTGTTTACGTCTGCCATTTCTTCTCGTCTTTAGCTTTTAGGCATTGCTTTTAAACTGGTTATCAAATCAAAGTGCTGTATTCCTGCCTTTTGACAAATATCTATTACTTTTTTTACAATGGTATATTTTGCCCTGCCGTCAGCTTTAATAGCATATTTCGGTGGTTTTGCATTTGCATTAGCCGCCCTTTTTGTATTATAATCGGCAAGCCCATATTGCACACCTGCACTCACCCAATCAAGCAGTTCATCATTTTTGATCGTATCCATCGGTATTCCGGCAGAGGTACTGCTCATAATTTTACGCTGCGCATCATCCGCCTCTATGTATGCCCGCACTTGTGTTACAGGTACGCCAAAGGTTCCCATAACTGCAAAGCGGCTCTGGTCGAGAGTTGTAATAGGTTGTTTGTATTTTGACATTACTGCATTCAACACCTGTGGGCGAGTATCTTTTCCATCCATATCAAAAAACACCCTTCCTGCGCTGTCTATTGATAAGGTCATTACGTTGTCAGGTATTTTGGTGGTTGTTACCGAAAATGGTATTACAACCTTAACAGGTTCTTCCGGCCTGAATTTGGTAGTGAGCATGAAAAATGTAACTAACAGAAAAGCTAAATCCACCATGGGCGTCATGTCAATGGAAGGACTATTCCTCGGAAGTTTTATTTTAGGCATTGCTTAAGCTTGAAACAATAAAGGTTGAAGACTACTTTTCCCTGTGTGTTGAAGAATAGGTTTGAACAATACTGAATCCGGCTTCGTCCATTCCGTAGGTTAAAGTATCTATCAGGTTGGTGAATACGTTATAAGCAACAATACCAAGCGCTGCAGCAAAAATACCGAGTCCGGTATTGATAAGCGCTTCAGAAATACCGTTTGCAAGGCCGATAGCATCCGGTGCGCCTGCCTGTGCAAGTGCAGCAAATGCCTTGATCATACCAAGTACCGTACCCAACAACCCTACAAGTGTAGAGATAGATGCGCAGGTCGACATGATCACCAGGTTTTTCGAAAGCATAGGTAATTCAAGTGCGGTTGCTTCCTCCAGTGCTTTTTCAATGGAAGCAATTTTTGCTTCTTTATCCATAGCGCCTTCTACTTCCACTTGTTCGTATTTAACCAAACCGGTACGGATCACATTGGCTACAGAACCTCTTTGTTTATCGCATTCGGCAATGGCATCGTGAATTTTACCGGTCGCAAGCATTTCACGCACTCTCTTAATGAAAGCGTTAACGCTTCCCTTTCCGCTTGCGTTGATAATGGTAAGGCTACGTTCAATAGCAAAGGTTATAATGATCAACAAAATACCGATAAGCCATGGAACGATAGAACCTCCCTTGAACATAATTGCAAGGAAATTGTTTGGCAAAGGTTTGTTGTCGTGGTTGCCACCTTCAAAATTACTTCCATTACCGAGGATTCCGTAATAAATTATGTAGCCAACTACAACGGCTGCAACAATTACAATCATCGTAAATGCCGGGATTCCTTTTGATTTATTTTCTTGTGCCATAACGGTTTTTTTAGAATTTATTTTTTTGTTTTGTTTGTTCTTTGACGACTATTAACGTGTAAACTTGTATTTATTGTGGGCGGCAAATATAGAAAAAGATATTAATTCCAACACAAAGGGGGTATTATGATTTTTTTTCAGGGATATAAATGCGGCGCAATTTTTATCATTTCCGCCTGCACTATTTCCCAAGGATTATTAGTATTTTCCCCACTACTATATACAAATGCCACTATGTAGCAGTTTGCTATGTTCCATGGTTTGCTATTTGAAGTGCCGCCTGCTTTACCATTTTCCCCGGTAGCGAAGTTATAGGTTTGAAAAGATGTCCATGTAGTTCCTGCTGTGGTAACGGGTATAGTTACACCGTTTCCGTTTAAGTCAAAAGAACCCCTAAGGGTATAACGTTTCATATAAGTGGAATCAAATACGCCATTATCGTCTTGCCAGTCTTCAATACTATCTTCTACTATACAAGTTTCAAGCAAATATGAACCGCCCGAAAGTGTTTTTAGAAAGTTAAGCTTAAAGGTAGCCCCCATTATACGTGGTGAGGTCCACACACTATCATGAATATCTATTGTAACTGCGGGTGTAGTATTTCGGATTGTAACCAACGTGTTACAAGAGTCATAATAATTGTTATATAACACAAATGTACTATGGCCAATTTCAGCTCCCTCCCGATTTGTCATTCCATAAGGGAAGCCAACACTATTCATATTAAAATCAGTACACCAATTATTCCCTGCCACACAGCGGTAATCTGTTAAAAAGGCGCCAAGGCGGCATCCATTGACTGTATCTTGTGGTATTGCATCAAAACCTACATTATCTTCCATTAATATAACCTGGTTCCCAAAACTTGAACGTAAGACTGCTTCCGCATCAGTAGCAGCCAATGGACAATTGGTACATAAGTGGCCTGTGCAATCTTCCAATAACATTTTATATACATTCGGATTCTTGGAACTGTTCGTATCAGATGGGGGAGTGGTGGGAAGAATACCAATAATTTGTTTTGACTTAATTGGATTAGCAACTTCATCACAGCCGGAAAGGCCGGTAACAGCAATTAATCCTGTAAAAAATATGTTCTTAAGTTTCATGGTTTTTATCTGAACAACTAAGTTAAGTAATTATATAATTTCAGAAACTGTTGGTAATGGAAAGGCTAAAACCATCGGAGGCCGGAATTTGCCTGCATACCCCGCCAATGCAAAGAATACCTGCACGTTGTTTGCCGTAGCCTATAGTAATACGCAAGGCATTATGCGTATATCCGCCGGTTACTGTAAAGTAATGGATTCTCAGGTTGGGTGTTGAGTTGCCATAGTTATATTCATCAAGTGCGCCTAAAAACCAATCGGAACCAAAGTTATATTCCGCTAAAGCGAAGGCCCAGTTGCCCTGGTCCTGCTCGGTTTGCAAGCCTTGCAATTCCATATGCAGGGTATGGGAAGATGAAAAGGTATAATACCCGTCCAGAACACCCACATTGGAAATAATGTTAGGCGACCCTGCTTCATCCTGTATTACAGTTTTGTCGTAATATTCATAGTCATATTGCGCTATCATCCGGAAAGTTGGTGAAAATTTATGCTGTATTTCAAAGGTCACTTCCTGGAAATAATCTGTTTGACCCATGTTGGCAAGTTTTGTACTATACCCCTGATCACTTGTAGCCTGGTCATTAAGATTTGTCGTATCCAGGGAACGAACAGCAGAATATTCCAGGTCTAAATTGGTTCCGTATTTCCCACCGAATAAACTTCCTTTGGGTAATTTATACTGCATCTCGGCATCAAAACCCTGTTCTCCGTTAGGTTGGGTAGCATACGGATAGAATGCAGCCAACTGATACGTTTCATCACGTGGCATGGTTGGGAGGTAATTAATGTCCAGATCGTTTTTTACCGCAGTGCGGTCCGATTTGAAACTCATATTATCTATACGCTCCCCGCTAAGCATTAAGGAAAATCCTTTTTGCGAATAGCCTGTCCTGATAAGAACAGCGTTTCCGTTTTTAAAAATATTATTGTTAATGGCATCCGGGTCATTTATTTTGTATGCTCCTTCGGTATAAAATGAAAATCCTCCATTAATAATACTGATTCTTCCGGCGCTCGCACCCACATTTTCCGGATAATTGAAAGTAGGGTCGCTGGCTGCCTGAAATTTGCTTACAAAGCTGCCGCCTATTATTATTTTTGTTTTTACTTTGTTCCAGGCAGAATCCAATTCATTCAGGTTTATTTCTCCGTCAAAACCCCTTACCAGGCCTGCTCCAGTGGTCCAATAATAGCGTTGGTCACCAATAATGCCCTTTAAATATACGCCCGGAGTGGGGTTGTATTTTACCCTAACGCCATTCAATGAATTATCGACACCGAGTTGTGGCGACCAGTATGTGCGCAGAATTAATCCGCTGCCAAACTGCTCATAGTAATTACCAACGGTAACCTCCATGTTATCTTGTTTATAATCTATATATTTATAGGGGAAACCGCTTCCATTATATCTCGGATCATAACCCTGCAACGCATCATCATAAGCTTCATAGCGTATTCCGGCAGATATTCTGCCATTGGTATAATCCAGCTGGTCGTAGGTATTCATCAGCATTTTTTCAGGAACCGCCGGAGCGCCGATAAGCGAATCGGGTTTGTAATATTGGGCATCTATTTCAATGCTTCCATGTATTTGGCCTTCTCCGTTTAGTATTTGTGCATCTGCATAAAACACAGAAGACATAAGGAGAACAGATGCAAGAAGTAAGCTTTTCAAATCGAGGGAATTTACTTTTTTACTTTACAAACTTTATAAACTGAACTATTTTTTACCTGCAATTTTCAAAAGTTCCGCATGGAGTTTTTTAGCGTCTCCTTCCATGTAGGAATTGTGAATATATGCAATTTTGCCATTTCCGTCTAAAATAAAGGTACAGGGGCAATTAATAACCTCCATGGCATGTTGAAAATCCTGATTTGGGTCAAGATATATGTCATAATCCCATCCTTTTTCGCGGATGAATGATTGAACTTTCGCCATGGTGCGCGCATCATCCACCGAAACGGCAATAACTTTTACGCCTGTTTCTTTTTTCCAGTCGGCATATTCATCATTAATGGCATCCAGTTCTGCAATGCAGGGTTTGCACCAGGTAGCCCAGAAATCAAGAATGATGGGCTTGCCATTGTTTGAAAAAGCGGAAGAATTGGCAGCGGCGCCATTAATGGTTTTTATTTGAGTAGCCGGCACCTTAGAGTTTAGCAGGGTTTGGGCATTGACGAATGAAAAATGAAAAATGAAAAATGAAAAGAGAAATGTTAGTTTCTTCATAATGATAAAGATTAATAAGGATTCAAATGTATGAAAATATTAATGAAGGGGGCATGAAAAAAGTCCTGATTAACAACCAGGACTTTTAAATATTTTATACAATACTACTTAATGTGTTACAACCAATTTCTGGTAAGCAGGCTCAGAGCCGCTGGCTTCTATGGCGCATACATACACCCCTGAAGGTATAGATTGAACATTTAAAGCCGCTTTGTTCTTAGCCGGGTTTAAAGGAAGTGTTTGAATACATTCGCCTAGTAAATTATATATTTTTAAATTGGCAGATGAAACATTGGCAGCTATGTTGTAATTTAAGCTTACAGAATTTTGTGCCGGATTAGGATAAGCAGTGAAACTAATTGCTTTGCCCGAGATAGATGGAATACCGGTTGCAGTAGACAGATATTTTACAACTACCCAAGCTGAATCATTATGGTTTTTGGCCAAGAAAAAAGAATAGCGTATATAGGCTGAAGCCGCGTACCCAAGAGGGTTATAATGGCCTACAAATGATGGATTAGAGGCAGAGTCCCTGTCTATAAGTTCGGAGTAAGGTGATATGGTTGTAGTATTGCCGTAACACAATACCCAGCAGAAATAATTATCAGAATTGAAAGGAGTAGGCGTTGATAGGGAATCGCGTCTGCAATAAACATTAAGAGAATCTATACCAGTATTAATAACATTAATACTGGGAGAGTTCAGTGTAGTGTTATCATTTCCCACAACAACAACGGTATCATTGTTTATTTTGGCAGTATCACCTGCGATAACAATTTTAAGCTGGCCGAAGGAAACGCTACTAATAGCTATACAAAAGATTGTGACGGATAGAATTTTTTTCATTTTCATTTTGATTAGATATGCAAATATAGTAAAAAAGGAGATATTCATTACTAATTGGGTTATAATAAAAAAGGAGGGTGTTTGACACCCTCCTTTTGAATCTGGTTTTTATGTTCAAAAGAACATAAGACCTATTGTACTTTCACAATTTTCTGCTGGCTTATCAACGCGCCGTCCTGTGATATGATCCTTACAAAATATAAACCGTTAGCCTGATTAGACAGGTTGCAGTTTATCATTACATCGTAGGCTGCAATGTTGCTTACCAGTCTTCCGGTAAAGTCATACACCTCTATCATCATTCCTTTTTTCAAGCCAACAATTGTAAATTGTCCTTTGCTTGGGTTAGGATAGATGTTTATAGTTGCCGATGCATTGCTTATATCATCAATACCTAAAGTGGATGCCACGGTAACACAAACTGTTTGTGTGCATTTGTTATTATCGGTAACATCACAGCAATAGGATCCCCAACACAATAATTTTATGGAGTCTGTCTTTAGGTTGGCAAGATCATTCCATAAATAGGTGTAAGGCGCGGTGCCTCCGCTTACCGTTACTGCTGCAAGTCCATTGCAAGTTCCGTTATCAATAGTTGAATAAGTAGTAATTGTCATTGCCGTTGGCTCGGTAAGAGTTACATTGGCTGTTACAGGAGTATCTCCACAATTATCACTGACAGTTACCGTATAGCTTCCGGCTGAGAGCCCCATAGCTGTAGCGGTTGTTTGTCCACTAGGAGTCCAGGCATATGTATAAGGAGCTGTTCCACCTTTTACTCCTACGGTAGCAGTGCCTTCATCGCTTCCATTGCACAGTATATTTACTGAGGTAGCTATGCTATCGCGAAGCGCAATAGGGTGAACGATTGTTACAGAGGCTGTTGAATTTGCTCCGCAACTATCTGTTACCGTTACAGTATAGGTTCCAAGTGAAAGCCCTGTAGCTGTAGCATTTGTTTGTCCGCCCGGAGCCCATGCGTATTGATAAGGAGTAGTTCCACCTGTTGGAGTTTCCGTAGCAGTACCCATAGGTGATGAAATGCAAATCCAGCTTGCAGGGGTTGTTGCTGCAAGAGGAGCAGGCTCAGTAATAGTTACAATAGCAGTTACTATTTCACTAACTGCATCTGTTACTGTAGCTGTATAGGTTCCAGCACTTAATCCTGTGGCTGTAGCATTTGTTTGTCCGCTTGGAGACCAGGAATACGTATATGGTGCAGTACCGCCGATTGCAGTTACCGTAGCAGAACCACTATTGTTTCCATTACATGAAACATTTTTAGAAGCTGTTATGGTTGCAGCTATTCCGGTAACTTCGTTAACCGGAGCTGAAGCGGATTGGAATACATACTTTGCAGGTATATTCGTAGAAATTGCATTGTTAGTTTGTACAAAAACTACAAACTGAGCTGTTGCAGAAGAATCATAAAAGTCGCTGTCTCTTTGCAGGCCAACGTCATATAAACCCCAAGGATGGTTTTTCTTCCAGCCGAAACTTACTGTTTGAGTAGAATTAGGCGTAAAGGCTGCTAAGCTTGTTCCATTTCCGCTATTTGGGAACATCTCCTCACACACGTGAGTGAATTTAAGCACATAGTCATAAAAATAGTCAGGACAATTGGTGTATGAAAATCCTGAAGCTCCTGTTCCAACCGGAGCAGCAAATGATTGTTGTGGATCATCCATGCTTAAATCATATTTGTATGTAGTAGAATCAATAGTCAATGCAACCTGAGCAGTCAAGCCGGCACTGAAACTAGCATACGAAGTGATATTAGCCGATACATAGAAGCTATCTTTTGCCGCATTGTAATACGATTTAGTAATATCAATTTTAAATGGTGAACCAATTTTATTTTCAGCTTGCAGGGTAACCGATGAATAAATGGTATTTTCAGGAGGATTTTGGTAAGCACTTGGATTCAAATAAGTACCATCCAAATCTCCCCATGGCGCGCCTGTTATAGCGTAATAATTTTCCTTTTGGATGACAGGGGTTGTATTTGCCTCATACATAAAATCTCTTGCTGGAATTGGAACATGGTATCTAACAATGTTAGATGTAGTGGCATTGTTATTATATACTGTATCCATATTCGGAGCGGCAAGCATACAGAAAACGCATGACTGACCGGTTTGTTCTTCGTAAAGTGACTGTTTTGCCACAACGTCGGTGATAGCCATAAATGAAGCAACCAGTGTATCGGTGTTTGTATTTGCATTGTTTCCATTCAGGTTACTAACCCAATACTTCACAGTATAAGGGCCAGTTGCTGTAGGAGTGAATGGCAAAGAATTCATAGACCAGTTATAGCTTGATAATCCTCTGAATCCGGTGATACCAGAAATATTTTGTGTTTGAACAGGTCCTCCGTTAACCGAATAATTCATATCCAAAGATACAATATCCTCTCCGCCATTATTGTACATACTACCTGAAAATGGGTAAGCAGTACCTACCTGCAGGAAATAGGATGTATTTTGTGTTTCAACTTGTACATTGTAATTAACGGGCGAATAAATGGTGACTTTTTGAATAGCCATACCTACAGCTACGTAACCGTTTGTTGTAGTTTTAAATCCGTCATAATAAGTAAAAGCAACCATTACATTTGCATGGCCCGCGGCCCATGCGGAAATGTCATAAATAGCTCCATTAACCCATCCGCCATTGGTGTTAGGGAAATTGATAGCTTTGGTCCATGTGGCTCCGCCATTGGTAGAAATAGCAAGGGTTCCGGTTTCATTGCCATCATCCATCCAAAACATATAGTTCAGGCTGATATATACTTTTGAATAAGCTGAACAGTTCATGGATGGGCTTTTCAAGGTATCCCAGTTAGGTGTAGTTTGAGCAGGATTGTTATCCCAATCATCTACGAAAGTGCAATACCCCTGGTTAGGAACATAACTTGCCATGTTTGTACCAAAAGCATTGCTAAATTTCCAATTATCAGCTGCAACTGCCGGTGTATTTTCCGCCCATCCGCTTGGAATGGAACTTGTTCCAAATGGCTGTGCCAAAATGGTTGTTTGCGCATTCATACTAAGAATTGAACCCAGTACAAATATTGCGCCTAAAAGTAGTTTTTTCATTGTT
The DNA here is from genome assembly GCA_035486075.1 of Bacteroidia bacterium. GTDB lineage: Bacteria > Bacteroidota > Bacteroidia > JABEUT01 > JABEUT01 > JABEUT01. The sequence goes on along the minus strand of DATHNK010000150.1, from coordinate 1,923 downwards.
TTTTTTGTTTAGTGGGGTCAAATGTATTAATTATTCTCATCCAACTGTTAAATAAATGGATATTTTTTAAGGTATGTTTAAATATTTATGCGTTTGCAATGAAACCCTCCATGCAGGATTGTCTTTAATATACTTAGTTATTAGGGGCATTACGGTACTTGCCTTACTCCATTCGGGCTGCAAAAAGAGTTTGCATTTATTATTTACTGTTAAAGCATTTGTTTCCGCCCATTTAAAATCATCTTTATTATAGACCACTACTTTTAACTCATCTGCCGCTTCCAGCGATTCTTTTAAGGGTATCATCCTTTTTTTGGGTGATAAACAAACCCAGTCAAAATATCCCGTTATATGGTAAGCCCCTGATGTCTCCAGGTGAACCAGGAGGCCTTCTTTTTTTAAAGCCCCGGTAAGCTTTCCCAGCGGATACATAGTTGGTTCGCCACCGGTAATAATTACTATCGGCGCTCCCGAGTTTTTGGCTTCTTTAACAAGTTGTGAAATTTTTATTTCAGCATGTTTGTTTTTATCCCAACTATCTTTCACATCACACCAATGGCAACCTACGTTGCAGCCTGCCAGGCGAATGAAATAAGCTGCTTTACCGGTATGCAGGCCTTCACCCTGGATGCTATAGAAACACTCCATTACAGGAAGTTTATCCCCGTCCTTTTTATCTTTTGAAGCAGCCAAGTTATTAAAAATTGAAATCGGGTGGTTCTAATAATAACTCCCTGCCTTTGATAATTGCGGTTCTCCACTCTTCCATTTCAAGTGCAATTTCTTTGGTATCTTCCGATTGATATGAAATTCCCAATTCCTGTTTCTGCAAATAATCTTCATACACCAGCGGAAGAAGTTTAAGGATTTGCTTACGGCGATAATTTTCCCAGGCATCAATAAGGGCCTCCCTCCAGTCAGGCGATGATTTAATGGATATTTCTTCATTCAGTTCTCTCAATTCCTTAAATGCCATTTCCGCTAGTTCATCGGCGAACTCCATTGGCTTATGGCTTTTTTCATACGAAATGAAATATTTCAGTATTTCCTTGTCTTCATACATGCGCACAAATTTTTCAGTAATGCCCTGATTGTATACAGACAGGTAATCGTTTTCTTTTCTTTCCGGCCTTAGGATATCGGATTTTTCGTCCGGCATAGCCTTATTAATATGTTCGTAATAAGCTTTCAGGTACTTGCTTTCTTTATCGCCCCTTAAATCAGGCAGTGTCATTAAGGAATCGGTACCCATACGATTATCGTAAAATTGATACCAAAGCGGAATTATCAGCTCCGTGTCATCCTTCACCATATTATAGTCCTCCGAAAAACGTAAATAATCCTGCCATTCAAATTCAAAATCCGATTCGGCGGGATCCAGTTCCACTTCCTCGCTTTGAAGATATTCTACATATAATTCAAACTCCCATTGTGTGATAGGCGGAATAAACAAACATTGTTTTATGTTGTTTTCCCAATACCTGAAATCTATAGTGGTAACAATTCCGGGAATTTTAATTTTTTCCGCTCTCCACTGGCAGTGCAGGTTAAAAAGCTTTTTTTGCTGAATTTGCCATAAACAGGCCTGGGCCTGGTTGTAAAATCGCAACTGGTGATCTTCATTGTGCTCATAATAAAACTTACCCCAGTTTATCCAGGTGATCTTTCTTCCCGAATAGGCTTTAATAAATTCCTCTACGTCATCCGGATGATAGCCTGAAAAAAATTCTTTGTATTTCGTGTCATTACGCAGGTCATATTCTATTTCCATCCGGGCTATGGCTTCTTTTTGAGCCTCATCTACTTCCTGCTTCAGATGCGCCGGCAGATTTTCTTTATTCTCCATATAAATATCAAATACTATCGTTCACTTTTTTTGTTTAATAACATCATATAATCATGTGTTGTTTTAACAACATAATC
>DATHNK010000149.1:0-2174 GCA_035486075.1 Bacteroidia bacterium | reverse complement strand
GAGGACTTGTGATAATGTCTTTCTTGCTGAATTTTACTCCTCTGTCTTCAATCCAGATTTGATTACCTGATAACGAAATACCCGAATGTGTTGTTTTTATTCCTAAAGCAATGGAAAGGGTTCCGGGACCGTCCGCAATTTTCTTATTTAACTTTTGTTTTCTTCTGTAAAGTATTTTATCTATCCCATCTACCGGAACGATAGCTCTGATAAGGATTGCGTGGGGTGTATCTTTAATGTTTGTAACCACATTAAATAAATGGTGTATTCCATAACAGAGATAAACATAAGCAACTCCGCCTTCGCCATACATTATTTCATTTCGTTTGGTACGTCGGTTGTTATAAGCGTGAGAAGCTTTATCAATAGCACCGTTATAGGCTTCCGCCTCCACAATCATTCCGGATGTTAATTCTCCATCAAAATTAGTAACCAGAAATTTCCCAATTAATTCCTGTGTAATTTTAAGTACATTTTTACGCAGGTAAAATGCAGGCTCTAATTTTTTACCTTTCACTTAATTGTATTATTAAGTTTTCCACCTACATACTCCGATTCTGCCACAAGGTTGCCTCTTTCGTCGTATTGCTTTTCGTCGCCGTCTTTAAAGAAATCATAGGAATCTTTACTGTAGATTGATTCTGATTCATTCTGCAATTGCCCGTTGGGGAAATATTCTTTCATACTATACCGTATTATGGGGTCTTTTGACTCAAGGGGAACAAAAACTGAAAGCGGTTTTCCATCCTTGTAATAAGAGCATCTGCGTAATACCCGTTCATGCTTTTTATCATATTCTTCCACATAGGATAATTGCCCGTTATCATAGTAATCCTGCCAAAGAGTAGAATTACCTTCATAATACTGCACATCCGATTTCACTACCGTATTTTTATAATATTTCTTCAGTTCATCTTTCCTGTCGGAAGTAGGTCTGAAAATCCGTTCCACTTGCCCATCCGGGTAATAGTTGGTGTACTGGGTAAGTTTGCCATCGGTATAATATCCTTTATGCAGAAGTTGCCCTTCCGGATAATGATCTTCAATCGGGCCATTGCATAAATGCCCGTCGAAATACTTTCTTACAGAATCTCCACCCAGTTTTGGGTTATATTTATCGTAATACTGAATTCCATACACAGTATCATAAACCTGGGTGAATGCATGTATAGTAGCACCCAATGTCTGCCCATAGCTATTGAAAAGCGAGAAAAGAAAAACAACTATTATCCCGGTAATTTTTCTCGCCATTTTTTTAATTAGTGTAAATCCTGGTGGGCCAGGTATCGTTCTGCGTCCATAGCAGCCATACAACCGCTTCCTGCTGCTGTAACTGCCTGCCTGTAATTTTTATCCTGTGCATCGCCACATGCAAATACACCCGGGATATTAGTTTTTGATGTACCAGGAATGGTTTGAAGATAGCCTTGTTCATCCATGTCGATCCAGCCTTTGAAAATATCCGTGTTGGGTTGGTGACCTATTGCCACAAAGAACCCGGTGATAGTTAAAATCCTTTCTTCCTTTGTAATTGTATTTACAACGGCTGCGCTGGTCACACTCTTTTCTCCAAGAATTTCCAATGTTTCTGTGTTAAACAGAACTTCAATATTAGGGGTATTAAAAACTCTATGCTGCATAGCTTTTGATGCTCTCAGTTCGTTTTTACGTACAATCATATATACTTTGTTACAAAGTTTGGCAAGATATGTGGCTTCTTCGGCAGCCGTATCTCCTCCCCCAACAATAGCCACATCCTGTTTACGGAAAAAATATCCATCGCATACGGCACATGCAGAAACACCAAATCCATTCAGGCGTTGTTCTGATGGAAGCCCAATCCATTTGGCAGATGCCCCGGTTGCAATAATTACCGAATCAGCCAACAGGGTTTCTTTTTCTTCTACTACCACTTTAAAAGGGGCTTTTGAAAAATCTACCGAACTAACATAGGACCAACGAATATCTGTTCCAAAACGAGCAGCCTGCTTACGGAAATGTTCCATCATTTCAGGGCCTTGTATACCATCAGGATAGCCGGGATAGTTTTCTACATCAGTAGTAATAGTCAATTGACCACCCGGTTGCAAACCGGCAATCATTATAGGTTGCATATCAGCACGGGCAGCATATATAGCAGCGGTATATCCGGCAGGGCCGGAACCGATAATGAG
>DATHNK010000148.1:0-7689 GCA_035486075.1 Bacteroidia bacterium | reverse complement strand
AAAGTGACAAACAACGCCCCGAATTATAACCAAGGGGTTACGCTTTTACTTACCGATGGTTCTGTAATGTGTCATAATTCCAGCGGCGGAGGTTATGGCACGGGTTGGGACCGCCTGATACCGGATGCTTCCGGCAGTTATATTAACGGCACCTGGGGCTCAATTGCATCCATGAATTATGACAGGCTTTATTTTTCTTCCCAGGTTTTGCCAGACGGAAGAGTGTATGTGGCAGGCGGAGAATACGGAGCCGGAGGTATTCATGGAGAGGTGTATAGCCCTTTTACCAACTCATGGACTTTATGCGACTCTATTCCTGCAGGTTGGAATATTTACGATGGTAATTCTGAATTACTTTATAACGGAACTGTTCTCGAAGGCCCGCAAATTGCAACATATGGAGCTACCCTTATTTATAGTCCATCCACCAATAAATATACGATTGGCCCTTCCGCACTCTATGGGCACGATGAAGCATCCTGGTTAAAATTACCTGACAGCAGTGTTCTTTTTGTGGGAATCAGTACTGCACTTTCAAATCGTTATATACCACAAACCAACACCTGGGTTAATGACGGAGTGGTGCCAGGTAATTTATACGATAGTTATGGAGATGAATCAGGCGGATCATTTATGCTTCCAAACGGTAAAGCCATATTTTTCGGTGCCAACGGATATAATGCCATTTACACTCCCAGCGGCAATTCAAGCCCCGGAACCTGGGCCACTGCAGATAGTTTTCCGGTGATAAATGGAGTACGGACGGGAATGCCCGATGCGCCTTCCGCTATGATGGTGAACGGGAAGATTCTCTGCGCGGTTTCTCCGGTGCCCAACGGAAATAATAATGTATGGCGCAATCCGGTTTACTTTGTAGAGTATGATTATACTACCAATACTTTTGCGCAGGTAACAAGCATTTTTCCGGGGCAAGGCTCTGATTCACTCAGAGGGTATACAAGCTATCTGCTGAATATGCTTGACCTGCCGGATGGGAATGTTCTTGTTTCAATTGCCCAGTCAGGCATTTCTAACGAATACTTTATTTATACACCCGGCAGCGGGCCCATCCCTCAGGGCAAGCCAACTATAAACAATGTTTATCAGATCAGTTGTTACGGTTATACTATTACCGGAAAATTATTCAACGGTATTTCAGAAGGAGCCAGTTATGGCGACGATTGGCAAATGGAAACCAATTACCCTATTGTGCGCCTGACAAACGGAAGCAATGTTTACTATGCCCAAACATCTTACTGGAATAGGATAGGAGCTGTGCAAACAGATAGTTTGGAAGATACTGCACAATTTACCTTGCCTGCATCACTTCCTGCCGGAACATATTCACTGGTAGTAGTAGCTAATGGGTTTGCTTCAAACCCTGTGATTCTTACAACTGCGTATGCTAAATTGATTGTTTCAGCACAAACAGTAAATAATGAAAGTTGCATTGGCGGAAGTAATGGCAGTGCTTCAGCTTTGGTAAGCGGAGGAGTTACACCATATACTTATTTATGGTCAACCGGAGCAACTACCTCAGCAATTTCGGGGTTATCTATGGGAAGCTATAAAGTTACAGTAACAGATAAAAATGGCTGTATCTCACCAGCAGATTCAACCAGTATAACCCAGCCAAACCCTGTTACTGTCCGGGCTTCTCAATTAACCCCTGTTTCGTGCAATGGAAGTAATACAGGCATTGCTTCGGCTATAGTATCAGGTGGTACATTACCTTATGCCTACGCATGGTCAAATGCTATGAGTGCTGCCAGTATTAGTGGATTAAGCGCAGGAACATATTCAGTTACCATTTCAGATTCCTGCGGGAACACAGCTACAGCATCCGTTGTAATCACCCAGCCCACAACACTTGCCATTTCAATAGCATCCGCACAATATCCGCTTTGCTATGGAGGAAGCGGAAGCGCAACTGCCAATCCTGCCAGTGGTGGAACACCTATTGGGATTATAAATACCATAGCCGGAAACGGAACCTTTGGGCATACTGGTGACGGCGGACCGGCCACTGCAGCGGAATTGGCAAACCCACCCGGTGCCACTGCAGATGCTGAGGGTAATATTTTTATTGCGGACCAATTCAACTTTGAAATTCGTGAAATAAATTACTCTACCGGCGTAATTACTACCGTTGCCGGAAACTTATCTGCAGGTTATAATGGTGACGGAATAGCGGCGACTGCTGCTGAATTGAATTATCCATCGGATGTGGCCATAGACGCTGCAGGCAATATTTTTATTGCCGATCAGAATAATAGCCGGATCAGGAAGGTGGATCATTCCACAGGTATAATTACAACGGTTGCGGGAACCGGCACTGCCGGGTATAATTCAGACGGAATAGCCGCTACTGCTGCAAAATTATATTACCCGCAATCCATTGCAGTGGATGCTGCAGGCAATATCTTTATTGCTGACGCATATAATAACAGAATAAGGAAGGTTGACTATTCTACAGGTATAATAAGTACCATAGCGGGTGACGGAACCCCGGCTTATAATGGAGATGGAATACCTGCCACTACGGCGGAAGTAAATGGACCTACCGGAATTGTTGTTGATGCCTCCGGTAATATTTTTATTTCAGATTATAATAATCAAAGAATACGAAAGATCGATCATTCATCGGGATATATAAGCACTGTTGCCGGAGATGGAATCTTTGGAGATAATGGCTATGGAATACTTGCTGATTCTGCAGAATTAGCTTACCCGACGAATATAGCGGTTGACTTTCAGGGTAATATTTTTATCGCGAATGATGATGATGAGACGGTGGCCAGAGTTGACTACTCCAGCGGGTTGATCAGTAATGTAGCCGGAGACAGAAACTATGGATATACGGGTGATGGAGGGCCTGCTACAGCAGCTGAAACAGGTCAGCCATGGGATGTGAAAATAACTCCGCTAGGCAGTATAATTATTGCAGATCTTGACAATAATGCGATTCGCGAAGTAAAAAATTATACTTATTTATGGACTCCATCCGGAGGCACCGGGATAACTGCCACCGGACTTAGTGCCGGTGTTTATACCATTACTGCTACTGATGGAAACGGATGTACCGCTTCAGCATCTGTGAATATAACCCAACCGGCCCCCTTGTCTGTCCTCCACGATTCAATACCACAAAATGGCCCTTGTAACGGGATGGCAGGTGTAAATGTGAGTGGCGGTTCTGCTCCTTACACTTATCTCTGGTCGCCTGGCGGACAAACAACCGATACGATCGATAATCAATGTGCAGGAAGTTATTGCTGTGCAATTACCGACATGAATGGTTGCTCGCAGACTACTTGCGTTACAGTAGCACTTAACACAACTACAGGCACAAATAATATTATAAATCCGAATAGCGTTACTATTTATCCGGAACCAAACAATGGTATTTTCATGATCTCGGGTATTTCGCAGGGTCAAATAATAGATCTGTATGATTGCTTTGGAAGAAAAATAAAAAGTTACATAACAGACCGTGTGAATATGCAAATGGATATTTCAACAGTGGCCAATGGAATTTACTTTGTTTGTATTAAAAACAGCGACGGCAGTATTGTTGCACAAAAGAAGATTGTGAAAATAGAATAGGGTAAACCGGCATTGCATAAAACTAATACCCTAACTGCAAAATGCTGATAAAAAGACCTTTTTGTTTGTCTTATTATCGGATAAGCAACTAAAAAAAGAAGGAAAAAATATCCTTCTTTTTTTATATTTGTACTTTACTATGCCATTCAAACTACCAGTAAGGCTTATATCGTTTTGCCTTTTATGTGTATCCACGTGTTGCTTAACATATGCCCAGAGCATTAGAAATGGGCTGGCTGATTCATTTAAGAAGGTTCTGAAAACCCAAAAAGATGATACAGGCAAAGTAAATAACCTGAATAAGCTAAGCAATATCCTGGTAAAAACTGGCCACCAGGACAGTGCGCTTTTATATGCAAACAGGGCGCAGATCTTAGCCGAAAAAATCGGGTATAAAATGGGTATTGCCGATGCATATAGAAACATTGGCATTGTTTACTTTGATCAGAGCGCATATCCTAAAGCGCTGGAGTATTACAAAAAAGCATATTCCATAAATAAAGAGATCGGGAATAAAAGAGGTATTGCTTCTTCTTTAGGAAGCATTGGTAACGTATATTATAATCTGGGTGATTTTTCAAAAGCCATGGAAAATGATACAGATGCGTTAAGGCAGGCCCGGGAGATAGATGATAAATTACTTATTGCCAATACGCTGGGCGACATAGGAAACATCTATTGGAATGAAGGGAATTATCCGGAAGCGCTGGAATACCAATTTAAATCGTTAGCCATTGAAATGGAATCGGGCAATAAAAATGATATTGCTATTGACCTTAGTAATATAGGCGCTATTTATTACGATCTGGGCAACTATCCCAAAACACTGGAATATGATTTTAAAGCCTTGGCCCTGGCCCAGGAAGCAGGGAATAAAAAACTAATTGGAAATACCGTTAGCAATATTGGCCTTATATATCATGACCAGGGAAATTATCCGAAAGCACTGGAATACCAATTAAAATCATTGGCAATTCATACTGAATTAAGTGATAAGAATGATATGGCTGTAGATTTGAGCGAAATTGGAAGCCTTTATCACGATGAAGGCAAGTATTCGCAAGCGCAGGAATATTATTTCAAAGCTTTAGCATTGGCTCAACAAATTGACAGCAAAGAAAATATTGCTTCCAACCTGGGAAGCATCGGAACCGTTTTTTTCGATCAGGGCAATTACTTACAATCGCTGGAGTATGATTTGAAAGCGTTGCATATATATAAGGAAATGGGTGATAAAGATGAACTGGCCAGTTTATATACCAGTGTTGGCAGTACGTATACTAAGCTGAAAAATTATCCCCTGGCAAAAAATTTCCTCGATTCAGCACTTATTATTTCCGGAAATATAGGCGATAAAAGATCCACCAAATCTATTTATGGGGCGTTAGCCATTTTCGATAGTGCCACCGGAAATTATAAAACAGCTTTTGAAGATTATAAAAAATATATCGTTTACCGCGACAGTGTAATAAACAAAGGAAGTGTTCAAAAAATTACCCAGATGGAAGGAAGCTATGAGTTTGAAAAGCGGGAAGATTCCATTCGGGCGGAGCAGGAAAAAAGCGATATTATTAAAACGGATGAGATCCACCGCAAGGGTATCGTTACCAATAGCGCCATAGTGATCTCCATGCTTACTATTCTTTTGGCATTTGTGTTTATAAACAGGCAGCAGATCAAACGAAAGAAGGATAAGATCATTTTTGAGAAAGAGACGAACCTTTTACTTTCCGAGAAGCGGCGGATGGAAGATGAGTTAGCTAAAAATAAAATAACGCTCGATGACTATATTAAAAGCATGTTCGAGAAGAATGAATTGCTGGAACAGTTTAAAGTAGATGTTGAAAATTTGAAAAACCTGAAATCAAAAGAAATAGATGAGAACAGGATCGAACATATAGATACATTAAATAAAACTACCATTTTAACCGAAGATGACTGGAGTAAATTCAAAGATCTTTTTGAACAGGTACATAAAGGTTTTTTCATCCGTCTGAAAGAAAAATTGCCCGACCTAACCCAGGCTGAAATAAGATTAATTTGTTTGACAAAACTAAAACTGGATACCAAACAGATGGGTGGAATATTGGGGGTATCCTTTGAAACGATCAGGAAATCGCGCTACCGGTTACGCAAAAAACTTGGTTTAGCGGAAGAAGATAGCATAGATGGGATTGTAAACTCGATATGATTATCAGGCAAATGCGATTTGTCCACACTTTTGTCCACGCTATTTTTTAACAGAAACTTTATTTCAAATATATGTTTGCTGCCGCATAGAAATATGCCGCATTTAAATAATTTAAACCAAAAAAACATCTATTATGAAAACCAAAAACTCCCTATTTTTAATTGCAGTTTCATTGCTCGCAAGCAATTACCTGAGTGCGCAAATTACGCTTACACAAAGTAGTTACGCTTCCAATCTTATCGGTACAGATACTTTAGCGTACACAAAAGTAATCACTTCATTTCCCACCTTAACCTCAATGACAAATGCGAGTTGGGATATGACCTCGGTAAGCGACACCAGTTTTTATGGGCTGGTTCGCCGCGTGCCTACCAGCACATACGAATTTGCCGACAGCAATTATTATCTTTTTGGTCCATTTTTATACCAGGGTAACGAGCAGTATTCTGTTACATCCTCCGGTTTGCAGGACTTCGGTATTGTTATACCCAGAACTGCGTATAGTCTTACTTCATACACGGGTGGCGTGCACGACAGTTTGATAATAAATAAGCAGAACTCCTTAAATTCCAACCCGGCTAATGTTATTGGATTTCCCGCCACCTACAATGGTTCATGGTCATCCAATTATGAAAGAAATTTCGATTGTAGTTTAACAGTTGCCGCGTTCAGTTATAATAATGCACCTACGGTTGTTAAACTATATGTGAAGGAAAATGATACCGTAAAAGGGTGGGGACAAATGAGAGACAAGAACCTGGCTTCGGTAGTATCTCCCTATTTTGATGTATTGCAAGTGCAAACAACGATTAATGCCATTGATAGTTTTTTTATAAATGGCTCACCGGCGCCTACTGCTGTGCTGAATGCATTTGGTTTTACACAGGGTATGATAACGGTTGATTATTACCAATCATACTTCCGCGCCGGAGCGGTTACCCCACTGGCGCAAGTATCTTATAAGAATGCCTCTTTTTCTGCTCCTACAAGCGCAACCACTATGATAAGCGACTTTACCGCAGGCATTGCTAACATAGCAACCAGCCAAAGTTCTAATGTTTATCCTAATCCTGCAGGCAGCCAGATCACCATTACCGTTTCAGGAAATTCGCAAAGCAATCATGTAGCGGTATATGATATTTCAGGCAGAATGATGGGAACTTATTTAATGCGGAATGATATGCTGAATATTAGTACCCAATCGTTTAATGCAGGCATGTATTTTTATAAAATTTATGACAATGGCGGAGCTCAATTAAGCACCGGTAGATTTAGTGTAGTTAAGTAGTTTTTCTGATTTAGTCTAATAAATCCCGCTCCTGGCAACAGGGCGGGATTTTTAGTTTTATGAAATAGAAACAACAATTTATTTTAAACCCGGAGAAAATATTAAATATTTTAATAATCAATGATATATGCCCTTGTCCACATTTTTGTCCACGCTAAAAATTAGGTAACTGGCATAGTGCGGCTGTAGTTTTGCTTCCACAAAAAACAACCTAAATTTTTTACGCCATGAGAAAATTACTTGTACTCCCGTTTTTCATTTTCCAGTTTTTAATAGTAAGCGCCCAAAAGCCTTGCAGTTTAATTACCACCGTAAGCACAATCGCTAATGTTTCATGCAATGGAGGTGATAATGGCAGCGCCACAGCCAACCCAAGCAATGGTACTGCACCTTACACCTATTCGTGGAGCGATGCAAGTTCTCAATCAAATGACACCGCCATTGGGCTTAGCGCAGGGAACTATACGGTAACTGTGCAAGATGCAGGAAACTGCACTGCAAGTGCATCGGTAGTTGTAACGGAACCCAATCCTATAAATGTACTCGTCAGTGTCCCTCATATTAGCTGCATTGGAAGATCTGTTTGCGGCTATACTATAGCATC
>DATHNK010000147.1:0-5403 GCA_035486075.1 Bacteroidia bacterium | reverse complement strand
TTGTCACTTACCAAAGGCGCTAACATTGGGAAAGATTACGAGGGCCTTGCCGCAGATGAAAGCAATTTGAATAACAATGCTAAAGCGCTGGAATATATTAATAAGGCTATTGCAGCAGATACCTCCCTTAAAAACGCCTATAACTGGAGAGGACGTATTAAACAGGACATGGAAGACTATACCGGCTCTATTGCCGATTACACTTTGTCGTTGAACATAGCCGTAAATAAAGGGAAAGACTACGAGGGGCGCGCTGTTAGTGAATATTATTTAAAAGACTATTCTAATGCCTTAAGTGATATTGATCTGGCCATTCAATCGGATACCACTCTAAAAAAAGCGCAAGCCTGGAAAGAGTTAATTGAAAAGGGTATGAGGCATAGCAGGTAGGGTTCAAAAAAATTATTGCTGATTACTTTTCCAAATACCCTTTCAGCGACCTGCCAATAATATCTGTCCAGCCTGCCAAAAAATTGTGTTTTGCCAAATCCGGGTTGTTTTGCGGGAACGTTTCCAATCCTGAATGGGTTAGTTTTAAACGGGTTTGGTTGTCTCCATCGGCAAATAATTCAAAAGTTACATAAGATATGCCCTCATAGCCCTCGTATCGCCAACTGTAGGTTATTCTTTTACTATACACAACCTCAGTTATTTTGCATTTATGAATGTAAATTTTTTCGGGAGGCCCGCCCTCATAACCAAATTCAAAACCTACTTCCGGTTTAAATTCTTTCAGATCGAAATACCATTTAGCCACTTGATCACGATTAGTAATCGCATTCCATACTATTACAGCAGGCACATCAAAGTTCCTTTCAATTACTACCTGTTCATTGTTTGTTACCATATTCTTTATTTTAACTGATTTGGCATTTCCGTTATTCCATTACCTGGCAATAGTATCCATTTGAAGCTACCATTTCAATTATTTTGTTTGGCACAAACTGTTCCCCTTCTACTCTTAAAACTCTATCGCAATCTTCCAAATCAAAATTAATTTTAATCCTTGGAAACTTCGCTGATAATTTTCCTGCAAGTATAACTGCCTGTTCAGGTAGTTGAACATCGGTTTTACAAACCTCCACCATTCCTCAATTCAATTAAAAACCTATTCCTGCTTAGATTGCTTAATCCCTTTGAACACCGCATAAATGGCCATTGCATGGCCATGGCCCAAGCCAAAATCTTTTTTCAGCCAGTTTACAACCTCCATGGCTTTAACCCCCGGTTTGAGCAAACCTTTCTTCTCGGCAAGCTTTTTAAAATCGTCCGGGGTTTTGCCGGTCTTTATTTTTATGTTATCGAGATATGCTTGAAACGACATTGGGTTCTATTTGTTGATTGAAGCTTCTTTTAATTTTTTATGATAGAAAATATAGGAACCTGCCGGAAGTATTAAAAATACGACCATAAAAAGCCATTTTGAAACAGGGTCTCCAACGGCAATAAAAGAAACCAAAGCAGCTATTAAATCATAGGTTAAACCTGCATATGCCCATTCTTTAATTCGCGGATAACCCGGAACAAGTATGGCAATTGCCCCTAACAGCTTTGCCACTCCAATGAAAACAAGAAAATAGGGAGGATAACATAAATGCGTGCTGACTAATTCAATAGCTGATGGTACGCGCATTATATCCGGAATAGCGGAGAACATCATAAATCCGGCAAAAATAATGGTAAAAACCCAGTAAATGATTTTTGTTTTTTTCATACGATTTAATTTAGATTAATAAGTAAAACTACCAATTTATAAAGACTCCTCTTTCAGTTCCATTTCGGCACCAACAATACCCGGAAAGGGCATTGTTGGATGTCGCCGGAAATAGTATTTATTTGTTCATGCAATTGAACATCCAACGGATGCCAAAGCGGTCGAGGCAAACGCCCCAGTAGCCCCAGAACATATCCATAGGACCATTCATTTCGGAGCCACCTTCCGAGAGGGCTTTGTACAAGCGGTCTACCTCTTCTTTACTATCAGCCTCAAGGCTGATAGTGGTGTTATTGCCAATTCTTAATTTATGACCCATAGATTCCAGCATATCGGTACCCATAATAATAGTTCCGCCCAATATGGGCAGTGCAATATTCATAATGGAATTTGCTTCCTTATCTGAAAGCTTGGGTGCTCCGGGCATGGGTGGTGTATCTTTCATCCGGAATACTTGTCCTACAAAATCAGTATTGAATATTTTTTTGTAAGCGTTGAAGGCCTCTTCGCAGTTGCCTTGAAAATTTAGATAAATTGATGTTTTAGCCATGATGATTGTTTTTTGTTTAAGGTTATAAATTGTTATTTAATTAAGTGTTTAAAATTGTGCAAGTATTTTATAAAGCATTTATTTCTTGCATGTTTCAATTTTTGAAATAGTTGATTATCTCAGGAGCAATAGCCTTCATTGAAACATTGTGATTCTGTCCTTCCAATAGTTTGTTCTTGGCATTAGGCAAGGCTTCTGCCAGCTTTAACACTGCATTGCGCAATGTTACAGGGCTTTTTTCGCCACCCATTACAAGAGCAGGAGTGTTCACGGTTTTTGCAAGATTTACAGGTAAAGAAAAACCATTCAAAATGGCTGCATCATAAGGCAATGTATGCGCAACACCTTTCAGTTTGGACCATACAGGCAGAATACTCATAACAGATGCCATGATGCCGGGCATGCCTACCATATCCTTCATGAAAAATTTAACAGCATCACTTCTTTTATCAGCCTTAATCAATGCCTTGAGCTGTGCCTCAGAATCAGCAGGAGGATTATATCCGCCTTGGTTCATTACGTAAGGGGCTTCATACAGAATCATCTTTTTTATATTTAATCCCTTAGCCGATGCATTCAGTATCAAAGCTGCACCGGAAGAAAAACCAACCATATAAACTGAATCTCCCACTTCCTTAATAATTGCATCCAAATCTTCAATCTCACGTTCCACAGAATAGGGCAAGGTATCCCCACTTTCATTTCTTCCTCTGCGGTCGTATGTAATTACAGAGAATTGATCCTGAATCAAAGGAACGAGTTTACTGGTGGGGCCAAATGCACGGCTACAAAGCGCACCGTCAACAACTATTACAGTTGGCCCATTGCCCGCTTTTTCGTAGGCAATACTTGTGCCATCTTTCGATATTACTTTTGACATAATAATAATTACTTTAGGTTATCCAATAATATTGTAAGTTTGTCGAGACTCATGTTCCAGCCCATTTCTGCGCCTCCTATATGTTGCAGGCCTTCGGGCCTAATATTGGAAAATATAAAGTGTAGTTTGAGTTTAGTTTTATCTCCTTCTTCAATAAAATGTATGGTGTTGAGCACATCAAAAAGATGTTCTCCTTTTAAATCCAACGCTGCGCTGGAGAAAACAATTTTCTCGTGTTCCGATATCTCGTCAAATACCCCATCCATGGGATATATTACCCCATCCGGAGCTTTCATCTCAATGTAGATTTTACTCCCGGGCTTGGCATTCCAGTTGCAAACCGGATTGGTAAATCCTTTCGGCCCCCACCAGTTTTTTATATGTTCAACATCCGTCCACGCTGCCCAAACAAGGTCAAGTGGCGCATCAAAAGTGCGGGTGATGGTGAGTTCTTTATTTTGTGTTTCCATAATATATGTTATTAAATATTTATTATTAGTTTGCTTTAGCAAGATATTCTTCAAGCTGGTCAAATGTACCGCCAAATCCTTGTTGCAAGCCACTGAACATATTAGTGAAGAAGTTCATTTCAGCTTCCGTTGCATTTATTGGTGAACCCTTTAATGTAACCGTTGTTTTTCCGTCTTGTTCATTTAGCGTTAGTATATTCATTATTTCAAGAGGAAAATCGTTGCTGAACGGAGCCCTAGTGATGTTTCCATCTTTATCCGAAAAGGAGTTGGTAAATACGATGCGCTCCGGCTCAATAATTTCAAGATAATGAAATCTGCCCCACATTTCACCCATCGGAGATTTCATACTATAGAGGAAGATTCCGCCGGGTTTAAAATCCAATTTGCTTACTTCGAGCTCTGCGCCTTTAGGTCCCCACCATTGGGCCAACGCCTCTGCTTCCGAGAAGGCCTTATACACAAGTTTTTTGGGTGCATTGAATGTTCTGCTAATGACCAATTCTTTTCCTTCCGACATTTTCGACAATAGCGCTTCAAAACGGTTAATTGTTTGCACCTGGCCTTCAACAGCACCATGCTTTTCAGCAACAATATTTCTTATTTCGGCGGTCTCAAACACATTGCGCATGGTGAGTTTTGTTTTGTTACCGATTGCTTCAAAAGTAACTGTAACGTCAAATTTCGGAAGCGCATGGGTAAATTTAATCAGGTCGGGTTTTACTATTTCAGTAAAAGTAGCTTCGTTGGGATAGTCTGTCCCATCGGGGCCATGCATAGTGTGAATCCACTTGCCACCCGGCCGCAAGTCCATTTGCTTTAAAGTGTTGGTAAACCCATTCGGCCCCCACCATTCAGATAGATGTTTGGGATCTGTCCAGGCTTCAAATACTAATTCTTTTGGGGCATTCAGGATGCGGGTAATTGAGATTTCGCGCTCTGCTGTTCCGCTTACGGTTTTATTTTTTGTTTCCATAGGGGTATTTAATTTATTTGTTAGTTTTATTTTTGGTTGTAAGCTTCTTCCAGTTTGTTAATTTCAATTTTACCCATTTTCATCATGGCTTCCATCACACGTTTTGATTTGGCTGGGTCTTTGTCATACATCAATTCGCCTAATGCTTTGGGGATAATTTGCCATGTTACGCCAAACTTGTCATCAATCCATCCGCAGCGGTTTGGCTTACCGCCTTCCGAAAGTTTGTCCCATAAATCATCCACTTCTTTTTGCGTGGTACAATCTACAAAAAAGGAAACAGCAGGCGAAAATTTAAAATTGGGGCCACCGTCAAGCAGCATAAATTTCTGCCCGTCCAGTTCCAATGTTGCAGTAAAAACTTTTCCTTTTCTGCCTGGTACATCACCGGGGAGATGATTTTGCATAATAACTTTCGAGTTTTTAAAAATGGATGTATAAAAATTCACTGCTTCTTCTACATTGCCATTGAACCATAAAAATGGCGTGATGTTTGATTGATTTGTTTTCATTTCTTCTTAGGTTTTTTCCTGTTTTTATTTTGCAACTTATTCAAATAAATTTCCAATGCATCAAAGCGTTCTTCCCAGAACTTGCGGTATTGTTCTATCCAGTCCGATACCTCTTGCAGTTTATCAAGTTTGGCTTCACAGTAATGGTCACGGCCTTCTTTGGTGATAGTTACTAATCCACATTCGGTAAGTATTTTAATATGCTTTGAAACAGCGGGGCGGCTAATATCAAAATTCTCGGCAACCGAATTTAAGTTTAATGATTGTGCCGTCAACAAACCGAGAATCTCCCTGCGGGTTG
>DATHNK010000146.1:0-8961 GCA_035486075.1 Bacteroidia bacterium | reverse complement strand
ACTATTGGTGGTAGAAGCATTGTTGTAATAAGTAAACTGGAAAGGGCTTTGTTTAAGGTCGAGAGCCGGAAACGTGAATGAGGTATCAAAAGCCCCAAAACCTTTACAGGTATCATTAATCCATAACTGCCTTAAATTGTCAGACATGGTAAAAGGAGTAATTCCCGTATTTACCCCAAGTAATACTGTTCGCATAAAAGCACTCGGAGCAACACTTCCATCATACACATAGGCACTGTCTAAATTTGGAGTAAATGCAATTTTAGAATTGTCAGTAACCCATGTATTGTTATATGGGGAACCAACCCAAGCCACATCCTGAACAAAGCGGGGATCGTTTGGAATAAATATTCCTTCGGGAATTGTTGCACCCTGAAAATACCATTGATTTTCCAGGTTTACTGTAGAAGTCATGACATAAGGAATCGGGTAACCACTTGCCCAACTAGTATCGGTCTGTTCGGTCAACCTGAAATTGGTGGTCGATGAATTCCAGGTTAGATAATACGTAGAGGTATCATTAAACAAACTGTAGTAAGGATTCGGAAGATATTTAATTTTATAATAGACCAGCGAATCGGGCACCCCGTCGTTATACTGGCCATAGAATTCAATATAATCTCCATTTACCTCACTCAGATTAGCTGTTTTGCTCCGCACGTAAATATACTGTTGCTGCCCCCGGAAGAATAGCTGGTAATTCTTTGGGTTAATGGTGCCTACCGGAATGCCATATTTGGCAAGGGTAGTAGAATCGATCCGGTATAGGCCATTCTTTGCAATTTTTATTTTATAATATTTCTGTGAATAATTGATCCACTCATTGCCATAAACGGTGGTAGAACTAACCTTTCTTCTATTATGTGTTTGTATTGCTCCTTTGCCTTTATTACCTAGTGCAGCCTTAGCCGGTTCTTTACCCAATATCTTCGGAGTTGTTTGAGCAGGTTCGGTTGCTTTGGGAGCCACAGGTAAAATTTTGGCTGTGGGCTGCTTCGGCTTTTGCACAGGGGTTACCTGCGCCGCAATAAATAACGGAAATGAACAAAAAAGAAAAAATATGAAGTATAATTTCTTCATCTAGCGGGGTTTCTTGTTTATATCAAACTTAACCGAAAATACATTTGAATAGAGTCCTGCTGCTGTGTTATCGGTAAGTGCGTAGTCGAGCGCGAAAGATTTTATTTTGATGCCAACTCCAAAATCAGGGCTGAAATAAGTACCGGCCGCACCGGTAACATCGGTAGAGGTTTGTATGTTTCCAACTCCCAGCCTTAGGAAAACAATGCCCCTGTACCCGGCTTCAACTCCCAGGTGAGGGTCAACACTGACAGGATCGGAACTTATAATGGTATTGCGCTTCCCATCGAACGTGATATCCGCCCCTAACTCCGGCATAAGTGTTACTTTCTCATGGAATAATTTGAATGTACGGGCGGCTCCCAGCAATAAACGGGGTAATGTAACCTCAAGTCCGCCGGAAGGTGGAACATTATTTGTTTCTTCCAGCGCCGCCACATCCGTAGGGCTCAGGTTATAACTCCAGGCATTAAAGGTGGAAGTGATATCCCTGCCTACAGCACCAAAGAGCCAATCCTTATACTTGTATTGGGCGCCACCATCGAGGCCAAAACCCCAGGCTCCGCCGAAATCTCCCACAATGGACCTTAATACTTTCACATTGCCTCCAATGGTAAGCCCTTTAATTCCATCGAAACTGCGGGCATAACTGAACAGAAAAGCATAATCGGCAACCGAAAAAGAGGTGATATTATTATAATTAACATTCCCCGTAGGGTCGATCAGGTAAAGTGTATTGGGTATATTATCTACCCCGAAACGGATAATGGTAAGCCCGAAAACACTGTTTTTATCGAACTTATAACTGGCAGCCAGGTAATCATCTTTGGCTATTCCGGCAAAGTATTCATCATGCATCAGCGATATTTCAATATCGCCTGTAACACCCATTAACCCGGCAGGGTTCCAATATCCCGAAGTAACATCGCTGTTACTGGCCACCACCGAGTTTCCCATGGCAAGGGCACGAGCCCCCACACCAATATCCAGAAAATCGTTACTGTACTTGGGTGCGGTTTGCGCATAAAGTTCACCGATAGACAAAACAAGTCCGCAGAGTAGAAATATCTTTTTAATCATTATCATAGGTTAGTTACAAATGTAGGAAATTTCACTTCCTATATACCTGAGTAACATCAAAAAGTTATTAATATTGTAAAAAAGCCCTTCTTTTCCATTATGCATGGGTTTCTACAGGGTTTTACGAACAATTTAGGGAAAAGTTGGGGCGCGCCCCTTCCCAAAGCATCAGGGCCGGGCTATACACTGCAAGTCCGCCTTTATTGAGGGCTTTGCCCACCAGAGCCATTAAAGGCTTCGCCTGCTTCATACCCCCGTATAGGTGTTATAATAAGGCCCCCCTGAGGCGGTAGAAGAATTTGTAAACCCTGCCTGAATGCCACAATAAACGGAAGTAATATCACCAGAGTGCCAAAGGAACATTTGAGGGTATAAAATACCCGAACCATTTAGTGCGCTTCCAATGCTATTTTTACATTATTTTCTTTATTTTCATAATCTATTTTTATAATATAAGTGCCATCAGGCAGTCCGCCTCTGTATACTTTTATATATCTGACATTATTTCCACTACTTACACTATAATAAATTTCTTGTTCCCTTCCTAATAAATCGTAACAGGTGATTTTAAAATTTTGGGTAGTTGAATTTAGTATTTCAATAGTGCAATAATTGCTAAACGGATTAGGGAAAACCAATGGTTGCTGCTGTATCGTGAGGATATTAATCCCTAAAGTGGAATCAGGCAAAAATCTATAGAGGTCGTTATGCCAGCCCTCAAAGCTAGTATCCAGGTTTACACCCAATCCTAAATATCCAGTATCGCCAATGGAAAAAGCTGAAGATGCACATCTTATATCAGGGAAATTAACTTGCTTTGTCCAGGTGTTGCTAACCGTATTATATTCCCAAAATTGGCTAAGGCATAAGGAAGTGCTATCCTGACCTGTTCCAATAAATATATCTTTTCCGATTACGAAGCCACTTGCTGCATAGCTGTCTGTATCTGGACAATTGCTTTTTTGTGTCCAAGAATTTGTACCGGGGTTATAGGCCCAAATATCCCTATGAAATGAAGAAGTGCTATCTTCTCCAAAGCATACATATCCTGTCCCATCAACAGAAAAGCCACTTGAGGTGATTCTTGGCAACCCTCCAAAATTGGCAATTTGTGTCCATGCGTTTGTGCCTGTATCGTAAGCCCAAAAATCTTTGTAAGGATGATAATTATTCGGGCTTCCCAAGCCAACATAGCCTTTGGCTCCAATTGCAAAACCAACACCAAAGGAACGCGCCCGACCTGCGAAGTTTGCTTTTTGTACCCATTTATTTGTAACAGCATTATATTGCCAACACTGGTTTGTATAACTATTAAGGTTACTATCACTTCCTGTAACAACGTAACCATAGTTACCAATAACAAAAGTGGCGGCAAAGCCCCTTGCCAAGCCGGGAAAATCGGCCATCCTTGTCCATGAATCTGTTGAGGGGTCAAATCGCCAAAAATCTTTATAATCCGGGTGTAGGGTTTTCCCCGGTGCCTGCCCTAAACCCATGTAGCCATAATTGCCAATGGCAAAACCTACAGCCCCGTCTCTTGTAGAATCGGGCAGAGAGGTTCGGGGTGACCATTTACCTTGTGAGAAAGCTACGAGTGAAGAGCTAAGAACTAAAAGAGTGAGGAGAAGTTTTTTCATGCTTCTGTGCTTTAACAAATACAAATGTAAAAACATAATTGAAATAAAGAAGTAAATATACTTTATTCTTTATTAACAATTAATTAATAAAATTGCACTTAATATTTGCTTAGTGCTTAGCGGTTTCTCACCAGGCTTATAAACTCCTGCCTCGTTTTTTCGTTTTTCAAAAACTCACCCGTAAATGAGGAGGTTGTTGTTATGGAGTGTTGCTTTTGTACGCCGCGCATTTGCATGCACAGGTGCTGGGCTTCAATAACCACAGCCACCCCGAGGGGCTCTAATGTATTTTGTATGCAATCGCGTATCTGGTCGGTAAGCCGTTCCTGTATCTGCAACCTGCGGGCAAATGCATCTACCACACGTGGTATTTTACTTAGCCCCACTACCCTGCCATCGGGTATATACGCCACATGCGCCTTGCCAAAAAACGGCAGTATATGGTGCTCGCATAAAGAATAAAGTTCTATATCTTTTACTATAACCATCTGGTCATATTTTTCTTTAAAAATAGCCTTGCGCAGCATAGCCTCCGGGTTCAGTTTGTACCCTTGCGTAAGGAACTGCATGGACCCTGCCGCCCTAATAGGTGTTTTTAACAAGCCCTCACGGGAAGGATCTTCGCCGATCTCTTCCAAAATATTTTTAAAGTCTTTCGCTATATTTTCAGCATGGTGGATGTCATAAATTTCATCCAGCGGCACTCCGTCCTCCCCGTGGAGTTCGTGAAAGCCATTTTCGATATGATTTTTTCTACCCAATTTGTTGTTTTTTTATTTCATCCGAAATACTCTACATAATTGTTTTCCGTCTCCTGCAATTTTACCGAATGCAACTTGCATCCCATTTCCGCCACCGCTTTTTCCAGTATCTTCCAGAATGCAATGGTAACATTTTCGGTACTTGGAAGTATATCTTTTAAAAAAGGAACATCCAGGTTAAAATTTTTATGGTCTACTTTTTCAGTAATTTCCTTACGGATCAATTGGCTCAGTTTTTTCAAGTCGACTACAAAACCGGTCTCGCTGCTTATCTCACCTTTAACGGTTACATAGAGAATGTAATTATGCCCATGCCAGTTAGGGTTGGCGCAGCCTCCGAATACTTCCCGGTTTTTGGCATCATCCCAATCCGGATTATAAACTTTATGTGCGGCGTTAAAAGTTTCGCGCCGTGTTACGTACATCATGTCAGGAGAAAGTTTGTAAAGGTGAAAGGGAAAAGTTCATAAAGAGTGCAATATTACAAGTTTTTTGTTTGATAGTTTGGGGCTTTTACCTTTATAAACTTTTACCTGGAAGAGGCTTCTTCGGAGTATGCTACTTCCAGTTTCAAAGGGTTTTTTACAAACTCATCCAGCAGGGCATATTCCAGTAAGTCTTTCATTTTGTCCACATAGGTAAACTTCAGGTCGGCGAGGTATTTCGGGTCAATATCATCAATATCCCGCTTATTATCCCTTGGCAACATTATCTCTTTTATTCCCGCTCTTTTAGCAGCTAAGATCTTTTCTTTAATTCCACCTACAGGAAGCACATTGCCTCTTAATGTAATTTCTCCTGTCATGGCTAAATCTTTTCTCACTTTGCGCTGTGTGAATGCAGAGGCTAAAGCTGTAAGCATAGACACACCTGCCGATGGGCCATCCTTAGGAGTAGCGCCTTCCGGCACGTGAATATGTATGTTCCATTTTTCAAATGCCTTATAGGAAATGAATAGATCCTCCGCCTTTGACTTGAGGTATTCCAGCGCAATAGTAGCCGATTCTTTCATCACCTCACCCAAATTTCCTGTAAGGGTAAGTCCGCCTTTGCCTCGGCTCAGGCTGACTTCAATAAATAATATATCGCCACCGGAAGGAGTCCACGCAAGGCCGGTTACAACACCTGCCACATCATTCCCCTGGTAACGGTCTTTAGGATGCGAAGGCGATAGTATTTTATCAAGCTGGCTTACTTTTATCTCCGGATCGTATTTCTCGCCCATAGCAATTGATTTCGCTACCGAACGTATTACCTGTGCGATCTTCTTTTCCAAATTACGCACTCCGGATTCGCGGGTGTAGTTATCCGCAATGGCTTCTACCAGATCATCCGATAATTTTATTTGATTTTTCTTAACACCATGCTCTTTTAATTGCTTTGGGATAAGATGCTGTTTGGCTATTTGTGTTTTTTCTTCCACCGTATATCCGCTTATGTCAATCACCTCCATCCTGTCCAGCAGAGCGGGATTGATAGCATCCAGATTATTGGCAGTAGCTATAAATAATACCTTCGATAAATCATATTCCACTTCAATAAAGTTATCGTGGAATTCCTTGTTTTGTTCAGGATCTAAAACTTCTAAAAGCGCAGATGCAGGGTCTCCATGAAAGTCTCTTCCTATCTTATCTATTTCATCCAATACAAAAACAGGGTTGGATGATTTGGCTTTTTTCAAACTTTGTATGATACGGCCGGGCATAGCGCCAATGTATGTTTTGCGGTGTCCGCGAATTTCAGCTTCATCATGCATTCCGCCTAAGGAAACACGTACATATTTCCGTCCGAGTGCAGCAGCCATAGATTTACCAAGAGAGGTTTTACCAACTCCCGGAGGGCCTGCCAGGCATAATATAGGTGCCTTCATATTGCCTTTCAGTTGCAAAACAGCTAAGTAAGAAATGATCCGTTCCTTCACTTTTTCCAGCCCGTAATGGTCGCTGTTTAATATTTTTTCGGCTTCCTTTAAATCGAATTTATCTTTGGTATATTCGTTCCAGGGAAGCTCTAATAATAATTCAATATAATTACTCAGCACCGAATATTCCGCCGCATTGGGGTTCATCCGTTCCAGTTTTTGAATTTCCTTTTCAAAAACTTCTTTAACATTTTTGCCCCATTTTTTTGTCTTCGCTTTTTTCTTATATTCCTTAATAAGCTGGCCATACGTATCGCCACCCAGTTCTTCCTGGATGGTTTTCATTTGCTGGTGCAAAAAGTATTCCCGTTGCTGCTTATCCAGGTCTTCTTTAACCCTTGACTGTATCTGATTTTTAAGTTGCAGCACCTGCATCTCTTTGTTCAGGGTAATTAATAAAAGTGCGGCTCGCTTTTTCAGGTCAGGCATCTCGAGTATCTTCTGCTTATCAGATACCTGGGCGCTCATGTTCGATGAAATAAAATTGATGAGGAAATTACTGCTCTCAATATTTTTAAGCGCAATAGCTGTCTCCGAAGGTATGTTGGGAGAAAGTTTTATGATCTGGAACGCCACATCTTTCAATGAAGAAACAAACGCTTCGAATTCTTCATCGCCATTTTCAGGGAGTATTTCTTCAAAGGCGGAGACCTTGGCTTTCAGGTAAGGCTCTTTTTGAGTGAGTTCGGTTATCTCAAACCTTCTTTTGCCTTGAATAATGGCAGTAGTGCTGCCATCGGGCATTTTAATAGTTTTGAGTAAATAGGCAATGGTGCCAATATTATGGATGTCTTCAAAAGACGGGTCTTCGGTAGAATCGCTTTTCTGGGCTATAACTCCGATGGTCTTATTACCAGAATAAGCGTCTTTAATAAGCTTGATGGACTTGTCCCTTCCCACTGTGATGGGTATGACCACACCCGGAAAAAGAACGGTATTTTTTAAAGGGAGTATCGGTATCTCAGAAGGTATCTCTTCCTCGTTCAGTTTCTTTTCTTCCTCGTTGGTGAGAATAGGGATAAACTCATGATCGTCATCATTCAGGTTATCTAAATTCAATATGTGCAGCAACGTGTCTTTTTTCTCAGATGAGTCTTTCATACCGGCAAATTTAAGCCAAATAATTGGCAATAGTATGAATTTACTGTCAATTACCGTGCCAAAGGCATAGAATGACATTTTGGGAGTGTAAATTTACAGTTGCCCAAACCGTTATGGTTTAAAAGGAGGTATAACGTCACTGCGAGGAACGAAGCAGTCTCGGTTATAAAAGAGTATAAAAGAGATTGCTTCGTTCCTCGCAATGACGATAGGAAGCCCACTTTAATGGATTAGCTGATGGATTATCCACTTGTATTATATTTGACACCCAAAATCCCCAAAAATGAAGATAGCATTAATAGGATATGGAAAAATGGGCCGGGCCATCGAACGGATTGCCCTGGCTAAAGGATATGATGTTCCGCTGGTGTTTGATGAAACAAACCTGAAAGATTTTACGGTGGAAAACCTGAAAACTGCCGATGTTGCTATTGAATTTTCAACCCCCGGCTCTGCGGTGACTAATATTTTGAAATGTTTTGATGCGGGAGTGCCGGTAGTTTGTGGCACTACGGGCTGGCTCGACCGGATGGAGGAAGTGAAAAAAACCTGTAATGAAAAAAATGGAGCATTCTTTTATGCATCCAACTACAGTATCGGGGTGAATTTATTTTTCCGGCTGAACGTATATCTTGCCCGGTTAATGAAAACGCATCCTGAATATTTTGCATCGATGGAAGAGATACACCATACCCATAAAAAAGATGCGCCAAGCGGAACAGCCATAGCCCTTGCCGAAGGCATAATGAAAGAAAACGACCGGATAAGCAAATGGGTTTTAAATGTAGATGAGCCTAAAGATAATGAACTTGGCATTGAATCCATCCGCATAGGGGAAGTACCGGGCACACATACCGTTTACTACACCTCGGAATGTGATGAAATAAAAATAAGTCACGAAGCCTATAGCCGTAAAGGCTTTGCCGAAGGAGCCGTTCATGCTGCTGTTTGGCTGGCAGGCCGGAAAGGGGTGTTTGGAATGAAGGACCTTCTTGAGATATGAGAGCTGAGTGATGAGAGATAAGCTGGGTATTTTGTATTTAACCTTAGTAGAAACCTAAATCTCCCTAATTTTAACCTTATTAACTGTAATAAGGTCGGCCTGATTTGGTATTACCATTTTCTACTAAGGTTAAAATTCCTTTACTTATTTTATTGCTACAAACAGGTTGCTCCTATGGAGCAGGCCGAGCCGGACTGGCAATTAGTCGGAGCCCAACTGGCAATAAAATAACAGTTCTGTCATCCTATGTTTGTATTTTCAAAGATGACATTTGTATATTGCATACAAGAAGAAGTATGGGAAAAGAGCAAGATTACCGTTTGTCATTGGTCCGCGAGACCGTTCGGCATGCTAATCCCTTTTCCCTTTACTGCAAAG
>DATHNK010000145.1:0-2274 GCA_035486075.1 Bacteroidia bacterium | reverse complement strand
AAATATTTTATCGGTATATGCCGGAGGAAATTATTCACTGGGATGGACTAATAACGGTATTACAGAAGGGAGCGGGATCACTCCTTTAGGAGGTTTTACTTACACGCATTATTTCAGCATTAAATTTTCAGCATCAATTGGTGTGGGCTATTCAGAATTGAATAAACTTGACAAATCGTACACGAGTAATACTATCCAGTATGATTTCGGACAAAACGCCAATATAACATCGGTAACTCCTGAGAAAGTTTACTATATGGCATTTCCGGCCCGTTTTCATTACAGTGTTGGAAAAAGTATTTTTACCGGAGGCATTGACTTCTTATGGCTGTTAACCACCTCCAGCCAGTTAACCACGTATAAGCAGAATTATTTAGGACAGGAATCGGGCAACACTTCCCAGATGCAAAATGGATACACAGAAGGATTTAATAATATGGATTTTCAATTTATCGTTGGCTATACCCGTATGCTTACTGAAAGGCTTGGTATAAGCGCTGAATATTATTACGGCCTTGCGTATGTTGAAAATAGTTCCTTCCCCGGCATCAATAATTATGACAGGAACAAAGGGTTCAGGCTTGTTCTTTCATACCAGTTAATGAAATAGCATATGAGAAATTTTAAAAAAATAATTATTTTAGCTTTAGTAAGTGCACTGTTTGTAACTTGTAAAAAAGAGCAATTGCAGCCAAGCACCACGGAAAACCAACCGGTGTTTTCTTTTGTTGGCTCCATCAACAGCAACAATGTTAACTGGCAAGCCGGTGTGAATAATTATTATATGAATTCTACTTTCACCCAAGACAGCGGGGTTTATAATTTCACCGGCACCCTTCAGTCAACCGCAAGTAAGAATAACAGCCTGCAGATAATTATAAATGACGATGTGGTTGTAGCTACTAATGCCCCTTCTGATATTACAAATTCGGTAAGCGCCAATACATCCTATTTTTATAAAGTCCCGGGTGGCAATCCATTGGGAGATTCGGTTACTTTTACTTCAAGAATTTATACAGGAACACCTTCCGCTTATAAGTATGTTTTTGGAGACGGAACCAGTTCTTCCGCTGCAAATCCTTCACATTATTATAAATTTACGTCCAATAAACCTACCTACCCGTCCTCCCTAACGGTAGATTTTACCACATGTGGTCCGGTTACTGTAAATAACCTCGTTAAACTTTCAAAACAAGCTACCCCGCAACTTACAATTGACTCCATAGTAAGTACATTAGATTCTCTCACTGACACAGTAAAGAAAGTAACATATACCGCACAAGTCAGCAATGGGATCTCGCCCTACACGTATGTATGGAGTTTTGGAGACTTAACTACCAGTTCTTCCACATCGGTAAGTGCCAGCGCTAGTGTTATACATTCTTATAACGGAACATCAAAAAATTATACAGTAACATTAGGAGTTACGGATTCTCAAAAAGATACCACCATATATAATTACAACCTTGTTGATACGATATCATCAAATTGCAGGATGGACTATCTGATAGCTACACCCAGACCTGTGCCAAATCCGAAAGCCCTGTCGAATGTAACCATCAATTACACCGATGGTTCGGGAAATGTGTATACTTCTAACAGTCCTTCCCAGCCTAATATAAGTACGTTTCAGGTTACTACTGTTTCAAGTTATCAGAATAATTTGAATAACCAGGCCACAAAAATGCTTAAGGTTACCTTTAATTGTTTGTTATTCAATGGCAGTAACTCTGTTTCTGCCAGTGGTACCGCTGTTATAGCAGTGGCATACCAGTAATACAATAATAAAAAGGGCCTTTCGTTAATAGGGTTAAAAATATTCTTCTTGCGTTCAGTTTGGTGGTTAATTCTAAAAGCTCCGGAGGTTAGGGACCGGGGCTTTTTTCATTTGTTTAACTTTGCAGCGGAATGAACTGTTAAACCTTATAATTTCTTTTACGTCAAATTCAAAAATCACCCCCATGAATAAAAAGACTATCCTATGGAGTTTTGCAATTCTGTTTTGCTTCACTTCCCTGTTCTCCAATTCACAAAATATAAACCTTTCCAACTCCATCTATTTTGATGGAGAATGTTCCATGGCCGTTAATCCTAAAAATCCAAAACACCTTGTTACCGCCTGGATATATTTCTCTACTGCAAATTTAAAAGATGCCATTGCCACCCGCTCTTCATTTGATGGTGGAAATACATGGACGCCTATTGTGTTGTTGCCCCATCTTCATACTTCTTTTACTTCGCCTGACCCCGATGTTTGTTTCGGAAAAGATAGTT
>DATHNK010000144.1:0-3588 GCA_035486075.1 Bacteroidia bacterium | reverse complement strand
CCCGAAGCAAGGGAATAAGTGAGAGAAAGGCTGATGCCCGGTTTTTCTATAAAGTATTTTGTAACCACACTCAGGTTGTTATTGGATACAAAGGTAGGAGTTGCCTCGACAGGAAAATTCTCATACAATCTTTTTGTGTCAATATAGCTATATGAGATCCAGTAATCAAAATTCTTAATCGATTTTTTATCTCTCCAGAAGACATCCACACCACGGGCATATCCATAACCACTATTATTTACAGGCCAGTAAAAAGGACGATATGGATTAGGGTCAAATGGGCCTTCGGTTAATTCACGGATAAGGTCATTATACGATTTATAATACCCCTCAATGCGGAAGGTTCTGTCTACTCCTAAATACTGGTAATTCACAATATAATGTGTTGCTTCTTCAAAGGTAGTTTTCGTATCACCAAAAAGCAAATATTTATCATTGGGATCCTGGTAAAACATTCCATAAGCGGCGGAAATTTGCCCATATTTATTTAACCGGATAGCAGCAGAAACTCTTGGTGCCACATCACTTTTCCCCAATAATTCGCTATATTCATAACGTATTCCGGGTTTTAGGCCAAACCACTTGGCAGGTTTCCACTCTGCTTCCGCATAAGCAGCAGCCAGTATTTCAGTAAATCCAAGTTGTGCGGAATCGAATTGTTGTTTTTCAGTAATTCTTTGAACTTCGGTACCTATATAACCATACAGGCTTTTATCAAATTGAGTCTGAAACTCTGCCCGGGCTTGTTCTCGCTCGTCCTGTTTGTTGAATGTTTCACCTCCCCACTTCACCGAATCTCCATTTTGGCTGTAAGAGGATGCGAGCAGGAAGGAACTTTTTTGGCTGAGAATATGCCTGTAATATATACTGCCGGTTTCGTAATAGTTTCGCAGGTTGAAGGCAAGTGTAGTGTCCGGCTGATTCGGATCAATTACATCAATCCCGCTTTTGTATTGGGAATAATTGCCCGAAATTTTCAAAACATCAGTACTGGTTACAATAGTATATTTTAATGAACCACTTAATCCGGTTGGCGGTTGATAGAAATCTAGATTGGTTTTTGTTATTCCATAGAAAGGTTGTGTATTAGTATAATTTATGCCACCTTCCAACGAAGAATGGCTCCATAACTTTGCACCGGCCACACCAACTCCAGCCATATTTACATTGGCACTGATGGTGGTTTGTTCCGGCAGATCGTTGGTATTTAATTCCAGTATTCCTGATAACGCCTGGCCATAACGGGCACTGTATCCGCCGCTGCTGAAGGAGATTCCTTTAAACTGGTAAGGTCCAAAACGGCTACGCTGCGCTACACCGGGCACAGGGCTGAAAAAAGGGTCCTGGACAACCAGCCCGTCCACAATAGCAGATGTTTCACTGGCATCGCCGCCTCGTACAAATAATCCTGTTTGGTCGGCTACTTTTTCCGTTCCCGGAAGCATTTGGATAGCGCCTACTACATCACCCGCTGAACCTGCTGTTGTATATATATCCATAGGTGTTAGTAGTGTAACCTTTCTGTCTGTGTTTGCATCAAAAGAACCGGGCGAAATTTGAACTTCTTCCAAATTTGCCCCGTTACTTTTTGCTACTAAATTCAGCGTGTATTCTTTTCCAGATTCAATAGTCATTTTTGCCATTGCGGTATCATAACCAATTGCGGTTGCCATAAGAGTTATATTACCGATTTCAGAAGTTTTTAAAGTATAACGGCCCAAGCTATCGGTAAGTGTTCCATCTAAACTGTTTTGAATGAATACAGTGCCAAATTCCATCGGATTGTTATGTGTATCCAATACTTTTCCCCTTATAGTTACCTGGGCTTTAATTGTAAATGCCTGCGTTAATAAAGAGGCAACTAGTAAGAATGTTTGTAATGCTTTTTTCATCTGTTTTAAATTTGATGATGCAAATCTACTTTGGCATTGAGTGGGGCGTTAGTACAATTAGGCGCAAATATGGATTGTGTAGGTAAATGATAGGTTCTTGTCGGTGAGAAGAGGAGATTATTTTTCACGTACTATTATTCTAAAATAGCGCCTTCAAAATTATTCTTTTGAAGTATTTCAAAAATTAATTGAGAATCAACGTTCCCGTTTACATTCTCAATACGCAGCACTTTATCGCAATCCTCCAAATCGAAATTGCATTTGTAGTGGGGATTGTGCAAGCCAATTTCCTCCAGAATTATTTTGGCTGCCCTTTTGTTCCCAACATTTGTTTTAAATACCTCTACCATTCCCATTTAACGATAAAATTTATAGACCCAGTATAGATTTTAGTTTAGGATATCCTGTTTTGCTGATAGGTATTTTTTCGCCCGATTTAAGTATGGCAAGGTGGCCCTCTTTTTCATATGGTTCAATGCGGGTTACCTGCTGCACTTGTACAATATAAGAGCGGTGAACTCTTACAAATTGTGCGGTGTCCATAACTTTTTCAAAATAGCTTATGGTTTTCTTTTTCAGGAATGAACCGTCTTTTGTATGAATCTTTACATAGTCATCATCAGCCTGAAGGTATAGTATTTCATGCATAGGAATGATGCGGATATTATTTCCGGTTTTTACCACCACACGGGTATGTTGTTCAGGTGTAATGGTAAAAGTTTCATCATTCAGTTCACTTAATCCGGGGTTGGGTAAGGTAGTACTGTGATGCTGTTTCCATTTTTGCACAGCCTTGTCAAACCGTTCTCTGCTAAAGGGTTTTAACAAATAATCAATGGCATGCGTTTCAAAAGCTTTTATGGCGAATTCATCAAAGGCGGTTGTGAAAATTACGGCAGGCGGTGTATTTAATAATTCCAGCATTTCGAAGCCATTTATTTTCGGCATCTGTACATCTAAAAATATCAAATCGGGCTGATGTTGTGAAATAGCTTTCACTCCTTCAAAGCCGTCGCCGCATTCCTGTGCCAAATTAATAAAGGGATATGCCCGAAGGTATTCTTTTATTATATCCCTTGCCAGTGGCTCGTCATCAATAATAATTGTTTTAATCATACGCTGAATGATGGTATTGTTTTTTCCGCTAATTCCTTTAATTTTTGATTCATCAGGTTGAAGCCATTAACAGTATTTGTGTCCAGCATTTTCTTAAATAATGGAATTAAAATGCCGGAGAATTTTTCGCTCTGCCGGAAAATAGTCGTATCGTTTCCGCTGGCAATAAGTTCAAATTTATGTTCACCGTCAAACAAGCCCTGAAAAAGCAAATGCCCAAGCCAGCGGAATTCTTTGTTTTTTTCATACGCCAGAACGGTTGGAGTAAAGGTCATGCCTTTTGCTCCGGGAGGTTCAAGCCTGGTATTTATTTTTTTACCAACTGCCACTTTTCCAGAAATTGATTTAATAAATGGATTCCAGTTCGGGTAGTTTTCAAAATCAGTAAGAACAGCCCAGACTTTTGCCGGTAGGGCGTTTATTGTAATTTCTGTTTTAATTTCTTTAGACATATTTATTGGGGTATTTTAACGGTGGTAGTAAATAGGTTTCCTTCTACTTTTGTTTCTAACAAGTCATTTCTGCCGTAAAGGAGGTAAAGCCTCCGGGAGATTGATGTTAACCCGAAACCTGTACCTTT
>DATHNK010000143.1:0-6200 GCA_035486075.1 Bacteroidia bacterium | reverse complement strand
GAATATTTTCTCATAAACGAGTTGCATCTTCTCACTGTCAATGTCCGTAGCCTTTGCAGGAAAAGCATTAAATAGTTCATCCTTCTTATCTTTAAAAGCAACTATCTGCCTGTAATGTCTAATGATCTCACGCAGTGAGGGGTATAATTTTTGCAGTTCAAAATCTTTATCTACCTGCTGCAGAAAAGCGAGTAAAACATACTTCTTATATTCAAAGTCAATATGTTTTTCCGTAAGCCAGTTGTCCCCGAGTGTTACCATAATAAACGCTTTATATTATTAACGAAGTGAAACACCTATAGTTACAAATATAAAGAAGCTTTAACATAATTTAAGAGGGGCGGAAGCTTAATTCTGCACAGAAAATTGTTAGCTATTTAATTATTCCAACCTCCTTATTAGGCCTTGTTCGTCACTACGAGGCTTTGCGAAGCAATCTTACCCTAAATTATTACCTAATTAAAGAGACTGCTTCGCAAAGCCTCGCAGTGACGGTAAACCCTTTAAGTGTTTGTAGTATTTTTTATTGGTGGAACCGGCTCCGGCTTACTTTTTCCAGACCAGGGTTTCGGCCATGTTGTCATGCAAAGCCTGAAATTTTTCAGTAAAGCCTGCCATCATATACCCTATTCCCAGTATAAGGCCGGAAATTATTTTACCAAAATGCCGTCCGCTTGCCCTGCCAAAAGAAATACGCTTGCCATCATAATCGGTAACATAAATGCCCAGGATCCATTTGCCGGGAGTTCCGCCCAGGTGCGATGATTCGAATCCGGCAAAGTAAATCCAGCTAAAAATAAACCCGAAAATGATAATGTAATAATACATGAATTTACTTATGTAATCATAAGAACCGGAGTAATCAGTTGTGCTGACCTCTCCCTGTAATGCTTTCAACACTTCCGGGTGAACAGCGAAATACCCGCTTAGCTGCTCTCTTGCTAACCACATGGAGTTTATAAGCAGAAAGGCAAGAATGGCATTGTCTAAAAAATAAGCTGCAAGCCTTGCCCAAAATCCTGCATAAACATGTTCAATGTGTTCAGTTTCCATACGTATTTTTTTTACAAATATAAATTTATTAAATCCTGCCGTGATCTTCGGGTGTAATTATCCTCAAGGATCTGGGTACTATAGAAATTTTAATTTCATCCACTTTACCGCCGGGTTCCCCATCGTAATGCAGGCAAAGTTTTTCGTTCTTTTTTGCTTTTCTTATTTCTATCTTCTTGCCGCGGATTATTTCCAGAAACGGTGAATGATGCATTGTTTTACGAAATAACCTGTATAATATTACCGTACCCGAAAATACAGTGAAGGGCCTTAAAATGCAGGCGTCAAGCAGCCCGTCTTTGGTAGATGCTTCCGGTGAAATATATGCATTGTTACCATACTGGCTGCCGTTTGCCACACTGATAACAAAAGCCTTTCGGGTATATGATTTTCCATCTATCACCAACTCATATTCCGATGGCTTGTAAGTAAGATATTTAATGACAGAAAGATAAATGTAAGAGAAAAAGCCCCTGCGTTTACTTTCAGCAAACATAGTGGCAACTTCAGCATCGAAGCCGGTTCCGGCAACGGCCAGGAATGGCCTGCTATTTACTATAGCTGTATCCACAGTGGATGTGTGCATTTTATTAATGCATTCAATTGCATCTTTTTGCCCGAGTGGAATTCCGAAATGATTCGCCAGCGCATTACCCGAACCGGCCGGTATTATTCCAAGTATGGCAGATGTACTCATCATTCCTGCCGCCACCTCATTCATTATTCCATCACCCCCCACTCCGATTATTACGGAACAGTTCTCCGCCGCGTCTTCTGCCAGGATAGTTGCATGCCCATGATATTTGGTATATTGAATTATCGGCGTGAATTCAGGAGAAAGATACTTTTTTATATTTTCCTCAACTCCTTTCCACTTGCCCGTTCCCGACGCAGGGTTAATTATAAAGCAGATATTTTTATTCATACTGCGGTTGGGGAGTCAAATGACCTTTTGGAAAGTAAAGAAAGTATTACATATAGCACCATGATAACCGGGACTGCCGTATAGCTGAAAAGTAAAAAGGCAATTAAAGAAATTAATAAAAAAATATATCGTGTTTGGTTGCTTTTCCAGGATGTATCTTTTATTTTAAGAGAGAATAATTTTATTTCAGAAACCATTATTGCAGAACAAATAACTGCTATAGCTGCAAAGAACCAAATTGTAAAGGTGATGTTGGAATAATAGACCGAATGCCAGTAAGGATCATGCTGTATGATAAGCGGAAAAGCGGCTATTAGCAAGGCATTGGCAGGAGAAGGAAGCCCGATGAAATAAAAAGTCTGGCGGGTGTCAATATTGAATTTGGCAAGGCGCAGGGCCGCAAACACTGGCACCAGTAACCCTATCCAGTTGAATGGATGCGTACCTATCAATTGATAGATGATCATACCGGGGGCTACTCCGAATGAAACCACATCAGCCAATGAATCTAACTCTTTACCAATAGGTGAATGTACTTTCAGGAGGCGGGCTGCCATACCGTCAAAAAAATCGGCGATAGCCGCATACACAATCATCCAGGACGCATCTGCAAGCTTATTATTGAACACATAAACAATGGCTATGCAACCAAACAGCAGATTAAGGCAGGTGATAAAATTAGGTATACTCTTTTTTGCATTCATGCTATTTGTAATTGGCGCCGGAGTGACATTATGGGTTTCTCAATATATTCATAACTAAGGGC
Source organism: Bacteroidia bacterium (assembly GCA_035486075.1). Classification (GTDB taxonomy): domain Bacteria; phylum Bacteroidota; class Bacteroidia; order JABEUT01; family JABEUT01; genus JABEUT01. The sequence goes on along the minus strand of DATHNK010000143.1, from coordinate 3,456 downwards.
AGAAACGCCAATAGTAAGTACAAAAATAACAACCGGATTGATTAAAAAGACTGCCCAGGGACTATTAATTCCTTCCAGTTGTTGTGTAGATTGCTCGTAGAATAGTATTATCAGCCCGTGGTAGCAGAACAATCCATAGGAGATTTTACCAAGATAATTCAGCTTAGGAATTTTACCAAGTTCAAATAAATGTTTCTCGCAAAAGGACTGTTCGAATATCATGAATCCGAAAAACAGTGTGGCGGAAAGCCTTTCCACAACTGTCATAATATCCGAAGAGTAAATTACTTTATAAAATGCAAGATTAAGAAGAAGCATGGTATAAATGGCAGCAATTAGCCAAACAGGAGTTTTCTTCAACCATTGAAAAACTTTACCGCGGTTCATGCATAAGTAGGCTATTAAACTTCCTCCCGCAAAATTGCCAACCCAGCTAAGTGTATTGAAATGCAGGTTTTGCGAATCGTGCAAGGCATAATAGCGGAATACCAATGAGCCGGTCAGCAACAAAACACAAAATGGAACAAATGCTTTTTTAAACCATTTAAATAAAATTCCCCAGGCAAAATAAAATTGTTCACCCACCGAAAGGCTCCATAGAAATACCAGGAAGAAAAGAAAATTCTGGCCGTGTTTAACAATGTAAAAATTGAGTGTAAAGGAAAGCAGCCACGATAGCGGGGGGATATCACTAACCCTGTTGCCAAGAAAATTACGGGCTGCCCAAACCAGTAAAAAACCCATAAGTATAAGGAAGAAATAAAGCGGCCAGATGCGGAGGCAGCGCTTTAACCAAAAATTAAACAAGTTAAATCCGGAAGTCAAATTATATTCTTCCAATATCATCCAGGTAATGAGAAAGCCAGAAAGCACGATATAAAAATCCCATCCAACATGGCCTATATGGAAATGATCATCATAAAATTTGTAAACAGGAGAGCCAAGAATTGCCTGGTTGCGGGTATAGATAATATGCTGAAGAAATACCAATATAAAAGCCAGGAACCTTGGCGCATCCAAATTGTTGAAATACGTTTTGGGGTAAATATTCATTCTTCAGTTTATAAACTTCTTATTCTTGTTCTACCCAGTCGCCGTTATCCTTAATAAGCGTGATAAGCGCATCAACCGCCTGTTCCGATGCAATATTGCGCTGCACAACCTGCTTGCCTTTGTACAGCGTAATTTTTCCAACGCCCGTTCCGACGTAACCATAATCTGCATCAGCCATTTCTCCGGGGCCATTTACCACGCAGCCCATAATGCCTATTTTCACGCCTTTCAGATGCGAGGTGCGCTCATGTATCTGTGCTGTTACGTGCTGTAAGTTAAATAATGTTCTGCCACAGGAAGGACAAGAAATATATTCTGTTTTGGAAATACGGGTGCGTGTTGCCTGTAGTATTCCGAATTCAACACTATTAAGAATTTTAGGAGCTATGGGTGCTTTCAGCCATATGCCTTCACCCATTCCGTCAATCAGCAATGCTCCGGCATCCGTTGCCGCAAACAGCCTGAGTTCATCTGCCGTGGCATGTTCATACTCCCGTTTAATAATGACCGGAGTAGTATAATTTTTACTGAGCAGTTCAATAAAAATTCTTCTTTGCTCGGCCATGCCATGCAGGTTGGTTGTTTCTATAACCCACACAAGGGTATTGTCGCTATTGAGTTTATCAAATGCAGGGTTCGTTATATCACCAATTTTCAGGCTGACAAAATTTAGTTTGTCCGATTTTTCTGCAGCCTGATAATACTCCTTCATATCTCCAAAGTATGGATATGAATGGATTTTTTTATTATTTTTCCAAGTGTTATTATTGATAATGACTGCTAATCCTTCCGGGAGTGCAAAATCAATAGTAGTATCTCCTAAATAAATATAGTCTGCGGCCTGGTCATTTATTTTCCAGTTGCCTGTGTTTGTGTTATATGAATAGCCAATTGAAAAAAGTAGCGATGTAGGGAATGGTTTCAAACCATTCCCTACATCGCTGAAATCCGCAATTACCCTTGGATGATTTTTCCCACCAATATTTTGTGTTTCGCGGGTTTCATGTTTTCTGTATTCAAGCGGAGAATATGGCATAGTAACCACGGGTGGAATAGGTGCGTACTGTTCCATGCCAACATAGCGGCTGACAAGCATTCGCGCTACAGGCACTTCAAATTCCGGATCTTCTGTTAGCGATACTCTTACCGTGTCTCCAATTCCATCCTCCAGCAAGGTTCCTATTCCTGCCGCCGATTTAATGCGTCCGTCTTCTCCTTCGCCGGCCTCTGTAACACCTAAATGTAAAGGATAGTTCATGCCTTCCTCATTCATTTTTGTAATCAATAAACGGTAAGCCTGCACCATTACAATCGGGTTGCTGGACTTCATAGAAAGGACAATCTGCTTGTAATTATTCTCTTCGCAAATACGTAAAAATTCCAATGCCGATTCCACCATACCCAGCGGTGTATCGCCATAGCGGCTCATGATCCGGTCGCTTAATGAACCATGGTTAGCGCCGATACGCATGGCGGTGCCATATTCTTTACAAATAGTTACTAAAGGTACAAAGCGCTGGCGTATTCTTTCCAGTTCCATATCGTAGGAGTTATCGGTATAATCTATCTGTTCAAATTTCTTTTTATCGGCATAGTTGCCGGGATTGACTCTTACTTTCTCTACAATGCGGGCAGCCATTTCGGCAGCATTGGGAGTGAAATGTATATCTGCAATAAGAGGGGTTTTGTTGCCCCTTTTCCGCAGTTCGTTTTTAATGTTTTGCAGGTTCTCCGCTTCTTTCAGGCTGGGAGCCGTAATACGCACATAATCGCAGCCTGCATCGATCATACGTATGGATTGTTCCACAGTACCCATAGTATCCATAGTGTCGGTAGTGGTCATAGATTGTATGCGGATGGGATAATTACCGCCCATAGGCACTTCGCCAATATTCACTACGCTGCTTTTGCGGCGTTTATAGGTGGTAAGGCTTGCGCAATACAATTTTATTTCGGACCCTGTTTCAGGTAGCATGGAATACTTTTGTGCAAAGTTAGGGAAAAGCAGTTTGCAAAGTTCATAAAGATGAAAGTTTGTAAGCCCCGGGGCATAATTGCCAGTCGGGCTCCGACCTATTTGCCACTCGGGCTTCCGAGCGATTTTTTGTAATCGTCGAATTTCATAGTTTTATATTTGTTTTCACCAAAGAAATGGAGGATGGGCTTCAACTCATCCGCGCTTATGTAGCTCTGAACGTAGGTAAGGCGGCTGAAATTTTCATCCATATAAACAGTTGTCGGGTAGCCCAGTTTGCCATCTAATAAAGAAGAGGCAAGTTCATTCACATATCCACGTGTATGAGGATTGGTATTGTAAAATTTATGGTCCTTAAAATGGAAAGTATCGGCAGTTTCCGCATCTAACCGAACTGCATAAAAGTTTTTATTTATATACGTAATTAT
>DATHNK010000142.1:0-7707 GCA_035486075.1 Bacteroidia bacterium | reverse complement strand
GGTAGAAAAGGTGATAAGGGCGTTTACATTACTTGAGGGTTTAAGATTAGTAAATATTGATTTTATTTTCAAAGGAGGAACAGCATTGATGCTATTAATACCTGAAATTAAGCGGCTATCAATAGATATTGATATTATTTTACCTGAAAACCTCTCAAACATTGATCAACTATTTGAACGAATAGTAATAGAAAAAGGGTTTCTACGATATGAAAAAAAAGAGAGAAAAACCAAATCAAAAATTGAGAAGGCACATTATAAGTTTTACTATTCTCCGGTTACTAACACCCGAGCAAAAGAAGAATATATTTTGCTCGATATTCTTTTTCAGGAAAACCCTTATGGTAACTTAGTGAAGGAAACGGAGATAAAAAGCCCATTCATTATAATTGATGGGCAGTCTGTTAATGTGATGACACCTTCTGCAGAGGCTATACTTGGCGATAAATTAACAGCGTATGCTCCAAATACAACAGGAGTAAGATATAATGAAGAGAAGGAAATTGAAATTATAAAACAACTTTACGACATTGGAAACCTGTTTCAGATAATAAATGACATCTCACTTATTAAAACTGTTTTCGGAGTGATAGGGAAAAAAGAACTTGAATACAGAGAACTAATTAGTTTGTCGCAGGAAGATATTCTGGATGATATTTACCAAACTTCCTTATGCTTGAGCCTTCAAGGAAAGGATGGAATAGGTAATTTCACTGAGCTACAAAAAGGAGTTCAAAATATTGTCAATTTTATTATTTCTGAAAAGTTTCATCTTGAAAAAGCTATAATTTCTGCCTCAAAAGCTGCCTACCTTTCTGTTCTTATCAGAAAAGAGGTTATGGACATTAAAAGATATAAATCACCCGATGAAATTAAGGACATGTTAATTCAACAGCCTTTTAACACTAAACTAAATAAGTTAAAAAAGTCAAACCCTCAAGCTTTCTTTTACTGGTATCATGCCACTTCCTTACTTTAGTTGGTTATCCTATTCGCCTATAGGTTAATACTTGATTTGCTCCCCCAATCTACACTAGTCCTTGACCACCCTTTAATACCCTCCCCTCCTATGTATCCCTTGCAGTCTATCGTCCCACTGTGACTATAAACTTAGCCCCATCCCCCAATTATTTTTATTCATATCTTTGTTGGAAACAAGACGGTTATGAAAAAAATAGTTACGCTCATACTTTTCGCTTACACTTTATTCCTTTTACCTAACGTATGCAAAGCCCAATATCAGTACAACATTCTTGTAAATTTTATTGGCGCCACCGCTGCTCATCCGCATGGTTCGTTGGCTCTTTCGGGGCATAGATTATATGGAATGACACTGGATGGCGGCGCCAATAAATTAGGGTGTATTTTTTCTGTAGATACGCTGGGGGGCAGTTTCCGCGACTTGTATGATTTCAATGGCGGCAATGGCCAGCACCCGTATGGCTCCTTAACAATTTCAGGAAATAAAATGTATGGCATGGCCAGCGGTGGAGGGACTTACGGGGTGGGCCGCCTTTTCTCGATAGATACCGATGGAACAAATTACAATGACCTGCTGGATTTTAATTACACAGATGGTTCCAGCCCGCAAGGCGATCTGCTTCTTTCCGGTGGAGTGCTATACGGAATGACCAATTTGGGAGGGGCTTTTGGGTATGGTAATGTTTTTTCGATTGATACCACCGGTGCAGGATTTTCTGAATTGTTCAGTTTCAATACCAATAATGGAAGGAATCCTTACGGTTCCCTCGCAATATCAGGAAATACCTTATTTGGAATGACTGAAAACGGGGGCTCTGGCGGCTATGGAGTCGTTTTTTCAATTCATGCCACCGGTGGCGATTTCAAGGTGTTGCGCACCTTAAACCTCGGCACCGGTGGTGAGCCGTATGGCAGTTTAACGGTTGTAGGAAACATGTTGTATGGTATGACGGAATCAGGCGGTAATAATTCCAGAGGAGTAGTATTCGCTATAGACACTTCCGGTAGCGGATTTAAAGATCTGATCGATTTTAACGATACCAACGGAGGAACACCATACGGGTCGTTAACCTTTTCGGGAGGACGTTTGTTTGGCATGACCTTAGTCGGCAACGTTACCTACTGGGAGGGAAATGTTTTTGCCATTGATACCGATGGAAGTAATGAAAGGTCCATTTTAACTTTTAAAGGATTGAACGGAGAGTTTCCATACGGCTCCCTGCTTCTTTCAGGAACCACGTTTTACGGAATGACCAGCGATGGCGGCGTGCAGGGCAATGGTTGCGTGTTTACAATAGATACCGCCGGAAACAATTACAAAGACCTCTATGATTTTGCAGGGCCAAGCGGCATTAATCCCGATTGTACATTGACTCCGTCGGGCGGCGTGTTGTACGGAACAACAGAATCGGGCGGATCCAGTGGCGATGGAAATGTTTTCTCGGTAGATACCAATGGGAATAATTATAAAAACGTGCTCGATTTTACGTATTATAACTATGGAAGAGTTGTAGTAAATTCGCTTAATTTATATGGTGGCACCTTATATGGCATGACCAGCGGAGGTGGTAACGGAGACGGTAATGTTTTTTATGTAGATACAGATGGCAGCAATTATAAAAACTTGATAAGTTTTAATTCGGCGCAGGGGTACGCGCCCGGCGGAACAGTGGTGAAAATGGGAAACAGGCTTTATGGAATGACGTATGGCGGGGGCGGCAAGGGCAATGTATTTTCAATAGATACCGGTGGTAGCGCATATCTCGATATGTTTGACTTTAGTACCATTGGCGGAGGCGGCCCGGAGGGAAGCTTTTCAATGAAAGGAAGAAATCAATTCTGGGGAGTGGCGCCACAGGGAGGCAGTGGCGAAGGTTTTGTTTTTTATCTCGATACAAACAGCACCTGGGTTAAAACAGTCTGGGAATTCGATGATTATTTTCATACCGGTTCAACACCTGTAGGTGATATACTGGAAGCCGGTGGCAAAATTTTTGGCATGACATTAACCGGCGGCACAAACCTGGATGGCGTTATTTTCTCAATGGATACAGATGGCCGGAATTACAGGGATATCTATAATTTTAATGGTACAGATGGCAAAATGCCCGGCGGTTCGCTTATTATTATCGGCACTACGTTATATGGAATGACCACTTCGGGCGGAACCTATAACGATGGTGTTATTTTCGCTGTAGATTCCAGCGGCAGCGGGTATACGGTGCTTCATAACTTTGATACCGCAAGCGGATTCAGCCCGCAAGGCTCGCTGGTATATGAAGGCGGAGTATTCTATGGCACGGCCCGCCTGGGAGGCATAAATAACGACGGAGTTGTTTTCGGATTAAAAGATAATAACATCTCAACGGGAATAAATAAAACACTTAAAAATTCAGGCGTAGTAGTTTATCCTAACCCATCCACCGGAAATTACGAATTTAAAATTCCGAATTACGATGCAGGAAGTGCGAATATTGAAGTTTACAACACACTTGGGCAGCAAGTGTACAATAAACAAGCCGTAATTCGTAATTCACAATTCGTAATTGATTTGAGCGGTCAGCCCAATGGAGTTTATCTTTACAGGATAATTGCGGATGATGGCGGATTGCTTGGAGAAGGAAAGATAATTGTTCAGAAATAGGAAAAGATGCGCTTCCCCCAAAATGAGGGAAGATGGTTAGGGGCAAAGAATGGAAAATTAATTATAAATAAATAATTGTAATTTGATATGAACAAAATACGGGCATTTTTACTTTTCGCTTCTTCGCCCGCCAAAATTTTAATGGCGGCGGGTCTGTTTTTCCCTTTTTTCCTTTTACCTAATATATGCGAAGCACAATATACAGTGTTGCATAATTTTAATGATACGGCGGGATTGAACCCTTACCTGGGTGCGCCGGTAGTGTCGGGAAAGATGATATATGGAGCCACGCAGAAAGGCGGTGCAAATGGAGACGGTTGCATTTTTTCACTCGATACCAATGGTACCCGTTTTAAAGACCTGTTCGATTTTAACGGCACCAATGGCTCAGATGCCAGCGGCCCATTGCTGCTTATCAAAAATAAACTGTATGGCACCACCAGCCTGGGAGCAGCCGGCAACAAGGGTTGTGTATTCTCCATAGATACCAATGGCAGCGGTTATAAAGATATGGAGGATTTTACGGGAGTGAATGGCTCCCGCCCCTATGGCGGATTGCAGCTTTGCGGCAGCCGCCTCTTTGGGATGACTGCCTATGGCGGTAATCACAGCGTAGGCGTAGTGTACTCTATAGATACCAATGGAACCGGTTTTAAAGTGGTGACTATTTTTAACGGTGTAAGCGGTTCCAACCCGAATGGCGAACTCACTATTTTAGGAAATAAGTTAATAGGAATGACATTTGCCGGAGGAACTTTTGGCGAGGGCGACATTTTTTCTATGGATACGGATGGCACGGCATTTAAGTACATACTTGATTTCACGGGCGGGAATGGAGCATATCCCGATGGTGATGTATTGTTTAATAACGGAGTACTCTATGGAATGACGGAACAAGGCGGGCTGAATTCACAGGGAAATGTTTTCTCCATAGACACCAGCGGAAACGGATACAAGGACCTGCTCGATTTTAACACTGCTAACGGATTATATCCTTTTGGTTCATTAATGCTTAACGCGGGCACTTTATACGGGCTCGGCACACAGGGCGGACTAAATTCAGACGGGCTTATTTTCTCCATAGATACCAACGGCACAGGGTTTGCCGACCTGTTTGATTTTAACGGAACGAATGGCTCAATTCCCTATGGCTCATTAACACTTTCAGGAGCATCTTTTTATGGAATGACCTACACAGGGGGCACGCACAATGATGGAGTTGTTTTCAAGTTTACTAAAGAAAATATTTCAACAGCGACGAATCAGGTAAAAGGTGAAAGTGAAAAGGTGAAAGTTTTTCCGAACCCCTCAGATGGTAAGTTTAATGTGATCTGTCATTCTGAACGAAGTGAAGGATCTCTGCAAATAAATGTATACAATGTGTTGGGAAATAAAGTCATGGTTGAGATCCGCCGGCTGGCGGATGATGATCTCATTGACATTTCCGATCAGCCTAATGGAGTTTACCTTTACAGAATAATTGCCGCTGATGGCGGATTGCTTGGAGAAGGAAAATTAATTATAAATAAATAGTGTAATTAGTTATGATAAAATTATTCACGCTTTCACTTTATGCTTTCACCTTGTCGCTTTTCACATATTCTTACGGGCAATATAAGGTGCTGCTTAATTTCAATGGATCTAATGGCGATATGCCCCTGGGGTCATTAACCGCAGTGGGAGATGTTTTGTATGGAACAACACTGGATGGCGGAACGAATAATGACGGCTGTATTTTTTCCATAGACACCAATGGAACCGGGTACAAAAACCTGCATAGTTTTGATAATACAAACGGAGGCGGGCCCGAAGGTTCCCTTACTTATTCAGCCGGTAAATTCTACGCTACTACTTTTACGGGCGGTTCGAATAATTATGGTTGCATTTTTACTATTGATACGGATGGAAGCGGATATAAAGTGATACACAATTTTGACAATAGCGGCGGCTCAAATCCATATTACGGCAGGTTAGCGCTTAGAGGAAAAACATTGTACGGGGTAGCCGGGTCGGGCGGGGCAAACGGCATAGGCTGTATTTATTCTGTTGATACGGATGGAACCAATTATACCGATCTGCATGACTTCAGTTTTGCCACCGGTGGCCTTTCCTTAGGAGAGGTAACCCTTAGGGGGAATAAATTATACGGGATGACTTCAGCTGGAGGTGCTAATGGCTGGGGTTGCATGTTTTCAATAGATACCAATGGCGCAGGATATACAGATATATATGACTTTACATTTACAGGCCCACGTACTCCGCAGGGTAATTCATTGATCGTATATAAAAACAAAATGTATGGTATGACAACGGAAGGGGGAGCCAATAACGATGGGGCTATTTTTTCCATAGATACTTCAGGAAGTAATTTCATTGACTTGTTTGATTTTAGCGCTACTAATGGGGAACAGCCTTATGGTGACCTCAGGCTTTTAGGCGGAAAACTATGCGGAATGGCCACAAATGGGGGAATAAGTAATATCGGTTGCATTTTTTCCATGGATACAAATGGAATGAACTTTAAAGACAACCACGATTTTTATGGATCAGGCGGTGAGCAGCCCTATGGAAGCCTCACATTATTGGGTAATGCGTTTTATGGAATGACATCGAGCGGCGGAACAAGTTATGACGGATTGGTTTTTAAATTCGATACTATAAGTATTTCCAGTTCGGTTGATATCTTACAAGCAACGTACGGTTCCGTTACATGTTATCCGAACCCGTCCACAGGCAAGTTTACACTTCAGTCGTCAGCGGTCAGTACTCAGTGTGCAGTGGAAGTTTATAACGGACTTGGGCAAAAAATTTATTCCGGTATTCTACCCCAAACCCCCGTCCGAATGGCTCAGCCGGGCGGGCCTAAAGGGGTTTTGAGTACAATTGATTTGAGTGGCCAGCCAAGTGGAGTTTACCTTTACAGAATAATTGCCGCTGATGGCGGATTGCTTGGCGAAGGAAAATTAGTAATTCAAAAGTGAGCCGGAGCCTGAGGAAGATATCAGCTTTATAGTTTGGCCCAAGGCCCCATTAATATCACTTCCTTCCCAAAACAGGGTTGCAGCCTTTAATTCTTTATCCTTTAAATCATTACCTTCTTATAAAACTAAATTATAATATTAATACAAATAATTAATATTTCCAGTATTCTTTTTTCTATTATATTAGCGCAATATTATCGTTAAAGGATGAATTTAAAAAAAATATTTACACTGGTGTTTTTTGCTGCCGCATTGAACGGAGCGGGGTTTGGGCAATTTACCGGGCACATCTTTACAGAAAACATTAAATCTGTTCGTGAATTAATTTCAGATTCAGATTTTACTAAATCAACTTTTAATGGCTCTGCTGACTATTCCTACTCAAAATTCAAAGACGATCTGGATTTTAGTAGCGCTTTATTCAAAGGCTCTGCCTCTTTTAACGGAACTGTCTTTGCAAAATACACCTTATTTGACTCATTAATGTTTCAAGGAAATGCCTTTTTTGATAAGGCCATTTATAAAAATTCCGCCTATTTCAATTCTTCAAAATTTAAGGAAAATGGGTATTTCAGGAAAGATACCTTTTCAAAGGGAGCATATTTCCCTTATACGGTTTTTTCAAACGGAGCTTTTTTCGATTCCGCTTTCATTAATGAACAAGCCGTTTTTGCACGAATACATTTTTTAAGTAATGCTTATTTTATTCACACCATATTCTCTAATAATGCTGATTTTAACCATACCCATTTTATTGGATATGCTAATTTCTTAAATTCAAGATTCTTAAAATATGCTTCTTTCCCTTTTGTAGTCTTTGATTCCACTGCATATTTCTCCAGTGTAAAAATCAAAGGAAGTGCTGATTTCAGAGGGGCAAAATTCCGAGAGAATGCCGATTTTCTTTCTGTAGCCTTTGATTCTGACGCTAATTTTATGATGGATTCTATAAAAGGTAGTGCCGATTTTCCCAGTAGTACAATTAAAGGTGATGCCTTTTTTTGGGGAACGTATATAAAAGGGACTACCGATTTTACTGATGTGAAATTCTCGAAAGATGCCTTTTTCATTGGAGCCACATTTAATGGAAATGCCAATTTC
>DATHNK010000141.1:0-6853 GCA_035486075.1 Bacteroidia bacterium | reverse complement strand
ACGTTAAAGAAACCTATTAAAAACCACAACATGTTAATTCCATTTAAAATAGTCAGGGTACATCCATCAATGATGTCGGAAAACGAAAAAAGGATAGAAGAAAATCTGGCGGCAGCTTCATTACACCATGTAAAAGCTGCCGAACTTTTGAATGAAGGTGAATACGAAAAAGCGGCACAAAATGCCCTTTTGGCTCAAAAGTATCTCGATCTTGCAAGCGAAACGACCAGGGAAAAAGTTAATTAAACCGAAGAATTTATGAAAACCGGGGCATTTCTTTTACTGCTATGTTTTTTTGGCGGAATAATTTCCGCACAAACTACCTTAAATAAGATACCTCCCACACAGGATAATTCTTCCATAAGAAAATCAGAAAGAGCCCAAAGCAGACAGACAAAAGAATTTCAGAGCAAAAGAAGTTATTCTTCGATGAAAGGACACGGAGCCAAGAAATTAAAACAGCAATCAAAAAATCAAGCCCAGGGAAAAGGCTTATAAAGTATAACCATGAAAACTGAAAGCTTAAATCTGTTTATTGTGGACGATAATATGTCCGCAGTTTCTGAACTTAAAGAGTACCTGTTGAAGCGATTCGGCAAGGGGATACGTATTTTGACATTTAACAATGGTAAAAGCGCTTTGGACAAGGTAGATGAATATACCAACATTGTAGTCCTTAACAATCATATTAAGGGCGAAAATAGTGTTGAGGTTTTAAAATCAATTAAAGAAACCAACCCGGATACCGAAGTTATCATTCTATCTGAAAATAATGATGTTGCATCAGCAATAGATGCATACAGGGCAGGTGCTAAGGGACTTATTATAAAGGGTCGTGGTTTTGGGAAAAAAATTGGCGATCGGGTAGTTCGAATTTTTACAGCCCCAATCCGTATTATTGAAAGGGAACTTGGTTTATCCGAAAGAATAGCCGTATTTATCATGAGTTTTCTTACCATCGGTTTGGCAGTACTGCTTTATTTTATTTTTCACAAATAATCATTTAAATACTTAATATGTTTTTCTGGTCATGGTGGGGTATAATAGCAATTGCACTGGTATTGGTAGTAATAGGCAAGTTGTTACATGGCTGGTATAAAAAGTAGGAGATATAATTTAATTAATTAAACCATAAAAGTAATATGAAAACAATGAGTTGCAAAGAACTTGGAGGGCCTTGTGAGGCAAAAATATCTGCAAATACATGGGATGAAATGGTGAAGAAAATGACCAAACATGTAATAACGAATCATCCGGACACTGCGAAGGAAATGGAGAAAATGCATAATAAAGACCCTAAAAAATGGGGAAAAGCATATAAACCCAGGTGGGATGCTGCACCGGAGTCGAAATGATTTTTATCTGTTTATCTCGACAAGCAGCACCCACCCATCCAGAACTGCTTTGATAAATGAAAAAATAATGCCTGGTATAAGCCAATAAAGTCCAACATAGCCGCAGCAAAGCAGAACAATTCCTGACAATATATATGGCAATACGGAAAGTTGGGTTAAGAGAGCATTGAGCAGAAACTTATATTTATATTGCTTATCAGTTTGATGCCAAATTTTCAGATCCAATTTAAAAGAGATCACCCAGATAAAGATGCCAATGAACAGAAACTCGCAACCGATGATACAAGCAGTCTGGTTGGGAACGAGGCATAGCGCACAGATTACAAGAACTGTTACAAGCAATATCAGCGCTTGCGATGCCCTGCTCGGTAATTTCGGCAGGGAGATTATCCTGTTAAGATTAATAGAAATTCCAACAAAGATGAGACCAGTTAAAGTGGCTGCCGCCCCACCCATTGCAATAAAAAAATCTGTCCATTCTTTCATAGTAGCAACTCTCTTTAGGTCTGCAACACACCTACATTATAAGGGCGTACTATAGGCGCATGGTTGGCCATTTCTATACCCATGGAAATCCATTTGCGGGTATCGAGCGGATCAATGATTTCATCTACCCATAACCTTGATGCTGCATAGTAAGGCGACAATTGCTTTTTATAACGATCCATTATAGTATCCAAAAGTATCTTTTCATCTTCCGGAGTTATCACCTCTCCTTTTGCTTTTAGCGTACTAACTTGTATTTGTAAAAGAGTTTTGGCAGCCTGCTCCCCTCCCATCACCGCAATTTGAGCCGTTGGCCAGGCTACAATAAGGCGTGGGTCGTAGGCCTTGCCACACATAGCGTAGTTACCTGCCCCGTATGAGTTCCCGATAATGATGGTAAACTTAGGCACCACACTGTTCGACATGGCATTTACCAATTTGGCGCCGTCCTTAATTATTCCTCCATGTTCTGAGCGGGAGCCTACCATAAAGCCGGTCACATCTTGCAGGAATACCAACGGTATCTTTTTCTGGTTGCAGTTCATTACAAAGCGGGCGGCTTTATCTGCAGAGTCGGAATAGATAACTCCACCAATTTGCATTTCGCCTTTTTTGCTTTTTACAATTTTACGTTGGTTGGCTACAATACCCACTGCCCAGCCTTCAATACGCGCCAATCCGCAAAGGATAGATTTGCCGTATTCTGACTTATATTCCTCAAATTCCGAATTGTCGACCAGACGGTCAATAATGTCGTGCATATCGTAAGGCTTTTCCCTTGTTTCGGGAATCAAACCATATATCTCTTTCGGATCTTTTGCCGGGGCTTTGGCCTCTACCTTATCATATCCTGCTTCACTGTATTTTCCTATTTTATCAAATATTTTTTTTATTTTATCAAGGCAATCTTTATCGTCATCGCATTTGTAATCGGTAACGCCTGAAATTTCACTCTGAGTAGTGGCCCCGCCGAGTGTTTCATTATCTATATCCTCACCAATGGCAGCTTTCACAAGGTAAGAGCCTGCTAAAAATATAGTTCCTGTTTTATTTACTATCAATGCTTCATCACTCATTATCGGGAGATACGCCCCGCCTGCCACGCAACTGCCCATAATAGCGGCAATCTGTATAATACCTTGTGATGACATAACGGCATTGTTCCGGAATATCCTTCCGAAATGCTCCTTATCAGGAAACACCTCATCCTGGAAAGGAAGGAACACACCCGCGCTATCTACCAAATATATTATGGGGAGGCGGTTTTCCATAGCTATTTCCTGTGCCCTTAAATTCTTTTTGGCAGTTATTGGAAACCACGCCCCTGCCTTTACGGTAGCATCATTAGCGACCACTATACATTGCCTTCCGCTTACATAACCTATCATAACCACACAACCACCGCTGGGGCATCCGCCAACATCTTCATACATTTCATCGGCAGTGAAGGTGCCTATTTCTATCCGTTGGGTATCGGCATCCAGCAGGTAGTCTATACGCTCGCGGGCGGTAAGTTTGCCCTGGGCATGTTGCGCTTCTACCTTTTTCTTTCCTCCGCCTTCATATACTTTAGTCGTTTTCTGTATCAGCTTCGACATGAGCATTTGCATCGTGTCTTCCCGCTTATTAAATTCCATTTCCTTTGCCATAGTTCGTTTATAGGTTGTCCGCCGGTTGGCGGATGAATATTATCTGTGATTGTAAAGGCAACAAATATACGGAATCTGCCTTATCTGCTTATGTGAACAACACACTGGCCTGATATGGCAGGTGTTTGTTATATTTGTTGAATTATAGCCTTTTAATACATGTCGAGCTTATGATTACCTGCATCCGTACAAATACGGAAGATTTTGACTTCCAGATCCTGGTGAAAGAACTGGATGAGGAATTAAGCATTCTCGATGGAAAGGACCATAGTTTTTACTCCCAGTACAACAAAATTGATGCCATAAAATATATTATTGTAGCTTACGACAATGATACACCCGTTGGTTGCGGAGCCATTAAAGAATATGCACCCGATACCATGGAAATAAAAAGAATGTATGTGGTTCCTCACAAACGTGGGAAAGGCATTGCCTCCATCATATTGAACGAACTTGAAAACTGGGCACAAGAATTGAACTATAAAAAGTGCGTATTGGAAACCGGCAAAAGACAGCCCGATGCCATAGCTCTATATACTAAAAACGGCTATACTCCCATACCTAATTACGGGCAATATGAAGGGGTGGAGAATAGTGTTTGTTTTGGGAAACATTTTAACACAGAGGCCGCAGAGTAAAAGGAACTGCCTGAGTTAAAAACACAAAATAGTTTAACTAAAAAGCAAAATAAATAGTAAAGTTTGGGGGAGACCTACGCTGCGCTTATAATGACGAATTATGCCTTCGCTCCGCCAAAAGCCTTTCCCACCTTTTTAAAGAAATTAAGGTAAGCATCGCGCTCAAAAATGGCGGAGTCCACCGAGGCTTTGTAGGTAAGGAATATCCCGACAGGGGTAAGCACTATAGCCGATAACCAGGATCCCATAAAAACGGTCATTTCTTCCTGCCTTGCCGATTTAATACCTACTATGGAAAGTATGTAATACAAAACAAAAAACAGGGCGGCTACCACCACAGGCATACCCAGTCCGCCCTTGCGGATAATGGCGCCCAGTGGTGCCCCGATAAAAAACAACAACAGGCAGGCAAACGGAAAGGTGAACTTGCGTTGCCACTCCAGTCTCCGTTGCAGGATGCTGCTATGCGCCGAATCAAAAATGGTGTTGTTTTCGTCTACCATCTCTTTGGCGTTGCGCACCTGGTTGGTCGCGGCATCTACCAGCATAATTTTTTCCTGAACGCTGCTATACCTTTTGGTCAGCGTAGCCGCCGGGTTCAACGGCTTCACCTGTGGCAGATGCCGTATTGGCTGGTCTACATTCAAATAACTAACCTCCAACTGCTTGCTGAACTGGTCTTTGCTTTTAGCCAGGCTTTTATCAATGGAATCGGCCGAACTGGTAAGTTGCCGGAGGTCCATCATCTGGTAATCGCTTTTGAATAGATCTTCTTTAGTACGGCTAAACCGGAAACTGGACAAAGGAAAATATACGGTCTGCTTCTCAAAGTGATTCTCCAATATAGGGTGGGTAATTCTGCTCTGGCTGTTCTGGTTGTTATCCACTTCTTCCTCGTAAGAATTTCCATCATTCATCGTTAGAACAAGATAATTCTGATCGGAAGACATTTTCATTTTACCCGACTTGGCAAGTTCCACTTTAATGTTCCCCAAATTATCGGTATGGTTATATATCAAAATATCATGCACCGTTTCCTGGTCTTCATCTTTACTGCCTATGCGAATGCTATAGCCATCTATTTTACTGTAAAAAACATCGGGTTGAATGTTTAGCGCTGGTTTTTTGTTTTGAATATCCCATAAAAGGGAATTCATTTTTAGGTTTACCAGCGGCAGGCAATAATTGGCAAACAGGAATGCCCCTATTGAAATTAGCACCATCAGCGAAGCCAAAGGAGCCATAATGCGTGGCAATGAAAGTCCGGAGGATTTTAACGCAACAAGTTCGTAGTTTTCTGCCAGGTTTCCGAAAGTCATTATAGAGGCCAGCAATATGGCCATAGGCAAGGCAAGCGGGATAAGGTACAGACTGACCCAAACCATAAACTTAGTAATAACAAACCACGACAGCCCCTTGCCTACCAGGTCGTCGATATACTTCCACAGAAACTGCATCAACAATATGAACAGGGCAATTACAAGGGTTAGGGCCATTGGGCCAAGAAATGATTTTATTATATAGCGTGGAAGAGCTTTCAATGAATTCCTATAGTTAAAAATTTATAAAGTTCATAAAGAATTAATCATGCCACTTTAGTAAAGCCCAAAAGTATGCAAGCTAGCCTTTACAAACTTTATAATCTTTATAAACTTTACGAACTCTTATGCACTTTTAACACTATTTATTACTTTTGCCGCACTTACCTCATGATAAACAATAAGAAAATAGTCGTTGTGCTTCCGGCATATAATGCCGAGCTTACCCTGGAAAAGACCTATAACGAAATACCTTTCGACATAGTGGATGAGGTTGTGCTTGTGGATGATGCAAGCAAAGACAACACCATTGAAGAGGGTAAAAGACTGGGTATAAAACACATAATACGCCATGAAAAAAACCGTGGCTACGGAGGCAACCAGAAAACCTGCTACAATACAGCTCTATCTATAGGAGCCGATATTGTAATTATGCTGCACCCTGATTATCAGTACACACCAAAATTGATCCATGCTATTTCCTATATCATTGCCGATGAAGTTTATCCTGTGGTACTTGGCTCACGTATACTTGGCAAAGGCGCACTAAACGGAGGAATGCCTTATTATAAATATGTTTTCAACCGCTTTTTAACGCTATCTCAAAACATTCTGATAGGTCAGAAACTTTCAGAATACCATACCGGATACCGGGCCTATACCAAAGAGGTATTGGAAACCATTCCATATGAACTGTGTTCCGATGATTTTGTATTTGACAACCAAGTCCTATCGCAAATATTTATGGCGGGATTTGAAATAGCCGAAGTAACCTGCCCTACAAAATACTTTCCGGAAGCTTCTTCCATCAACTTTAAGCGTAGCATGACCTACGGAATAGGTGTTATGAAAACTTCTTTTGTACACTTCTTCAACCGTATGGGCATGGCTAAATCTCCTCTTTATAAAATGAGGAAAGATACCAATAAAAAGCAATAATTCTTGTTTTATACTCATCCCCTACCCCCTCTCTACCAGTAGAGAAGGGAAAAGTCATTTTGCAATCGTTTTGCACTTGCCCCCTCTCTATTCGATAGAGAGGGGGTTGGGGGTGAGTAGTAAAAATGATAACTTTGCGCCCTAATTTTTGATTCACATGACCAATGCATTTTTTAAGGTTCCAACGGCTAAGAACGAACCTATATTAGGCTATAAGCCGGGAAGCCCAGAAAAGGATATACTAAAAA
>DATHNK010000140.1:0-2193 GCA_035486075.1 Bacteroidia bacterium | reverse complement strand
GGTAGAAACAGGTGCTAGAAAATGGATTATTACCCTAACGGTAATCCTTGCTGCATTGCTGGAATTAATTGATACGACAATAGTTAACGTATCCATTCCCCAGATAATGGGAAACCTTGGCGCCACCCTTGACGAGGTTGGCTGGATAGTTACTTCTTACACGGTTGCTAACGTAATAGTACTCCCCATGTCCGGATGGATAGGGCACAAATTCGGGCGGAAGCAATATTTTATTTTTTCCATCATTCTTTTTGTCATTGCATCTTTCTTCTGCGGCCATGCGCATTCACTTTCCGAACTTATCATCTTCCGTATTATACAAGGTCTCGCCGGCGGCGGATTGCTGTCGCCCGCACAGGCTATACTTATTGAGATATGGCCACCGGCCGAGATCGGAATGGCTATGGCTTTGTTCGGATTAGGCGCTGTAGCAGGACCTACGGTAGGCCCAACTATCGGTGGTTTTATTACCGACCACCTTTCCTGGCCCTGGATTTTTTATGTGAATATTCCTGTAGGAGCTTTTGCAGTATTTATGGCAACCACTTTTATACGAGAGACACCCAAAAGCGCGAAAGATGAAAAAATAGATTACTGGGGAATACTCTTCCTGGCAGTGGCTGTGGGTAGCCTACAGGTAGTGCTTGAAAAAGGCGAAAGCGAGGATTGGTTCCATACTGCCTATATTGTTTTCCTGGCGGCAGCCGCGTTTGTTTTCCTTATTTCATTCATCTGGCGTGAGCTCAATATTGAATACCCTGTTGTAAACTTCAGCATTATGCGGCATCGAAGTTTCACCATAGGAATGTTCACCTCCTTCATGCTTGGCTTTGCCATGTATGTTTCCGTGTTTGTGTTCCCGGTTTTCTGCCAGAATATTTTAGGTTTCTCGGCGCTGCAAACCGGTGAATTACTTTTTCCTGGTGGTATCGCTACCATTTGTATGATGCCATTTGTCGGGATGATGCTGAAACGGGGAGTCCCGGCTCAAATTATGTCGACCATAGGAATGGTGGGTTTCTTTATTTTCTCTTATATGATGGCGAGTTCCAATGTTTTTTCGGGAACAGAGAATTTCTTCTGGCCGCTGATAGTGCGCGGTATAGGAATGTCGTTGCTATTTGTACCGCTGACAACTCTTGCCATGCAGGATTTAAAGGGGAAAGAACTGGGACAGGGTACAGGATTGAACAATATGATGCGTCAGTTGGGGGGCTCTTTCGGAATCGCCATAAGTACTGTTTTCCTGAATTCGAGGATAGCGCAGCACCGTAATATGCTGGTGGAACATATCAGTAATTTCAACGATGCCTTTACCCAGAAATATAATTTGATTTACAATGGCTTCCTTGTGAAAGGGTTTAGTGTTACCCAATCGCAGGCCATGGCTTTAAAAGCGATAGACGGAAGTATGATGAAGCAAACATTATTGCTATCCTATAATGACGTTTATTTATTTGTTGGGGTATTTCTGCTTTGTTGCATCCCATTACTCTACTTGCAGAAGTTTAAAAGGAAACCGGTTATTGTAGACGGAGGGCATTAAAAGTCCTGTTCATTTATTTCTTTTTTTCGACACGAATTCAGGGGCATGCAATTATCACTTTAATTATTTTATTTGCTCTATGTAACAATAATTTAACATAGCCGTAAAAGTTTTCATAATTTTGATTATCAGTGGCATAGTGGGGTTAAAAGAAAAACTGATAAAAATCATGGGCTACATTGACAAAATAAAGTTCAAACTCTTGCGTTAAGATGTAAATTGCGGCCGAATTAAAAAAATATTAAATTTCAGAAAATAGATATAAATACCCCATTCTTAATGAGTCGTAAAGTTCCCCCTACACTACTTTTTGTAATTTTTTTATCATTTTTTTCAGGAGTCGTTAAAGCTCAAAATTGCCCGACATGTCATGACGGGCATAATTTTCCGGGCGATACTTTAAACAATGCTCGCCGGGCAAGAAATCTGCCACATAATATAACCCCTAACGGGAATAACACGCTTGGTACCGTTCCAAGCTATCTTGATCAAAACGTTTGCGGACTGAATTACATTACAGAAAGCGTGGTAACCCAAACCAGGGAAACCTTGCAACCCGGCACCGGATTTCCAACCTCCATGACCCTGCCAAATTGCCTCGGGGCTCCTATAAAAGCTTACTTATATTGGGGCTGTTCTTATTACTC
>DATHNK010000139.1:0-5021 GCA_035486075.1 Bacteroidia bacterium | reverse complement strand
TTTTGCATAGCACCATCAAATCCACATCGCTTATATGCAGTAGTAAGTTCAAAAAAATTAGGGGGGATTTATCGCAGTGATGATGGAGGTGAATCGTGGAATATGATGAGCAGCGATATTCGATATTGGTATCGCGGAGATGATTTCGCGGAAATAAAAGCTGACCCGAAAAATGCCGATATAGTTTATGATGTAAATGTGGTGAGCTGGAAATCGGTTGACGGGGGTAAAACATGGACAGGCTGGAAAGGCGCACCGGGTGGGGATGATTACCACCGTCTGTGGATCAACCCGGAAAATACGGATGTGATGTTGTTGGCGGGCGACCAGGGAGCCGCCGTAACAGTGAATGGCGGAAGAACATGGAGTTCCTGGTACAATCAGCCTACAGCTCAGTTTTACCACGTAAGTACCGATAATGCTTTTCCTTATAATGTGTTGGGAGCCCAGCAGGAAAGTGGCTCCGCAGGGGTTGCATCTCGCAGCAATGATGGTGAAATTACTTTCCGCGACTGGCATCCGGTTGCGGCTGAAGAATGGGGCTATGTGGTAGCTGACCCATTAAATCCGAACATTGTTTTTGGCGGTAAAATATCTAAGTTTGATAAACGCACAGGGCAGGTACAAGATATTGCTCCCGATTGCCACAGCGGCAAGTATAGGTTTATAAGAACAGCACCCATAGCATTTTCGCCAGTCGATAATAAAACACTTTATTTCGCCGGAAATGTAATTTTCAAATCAACTGATTATGGAAATTCATGGGATACAATCTCTCCCGATCTGACCCGTAAAAGTTATGAAATACCTAAATCAGTTGGTGTTTATTACAACGACACTATGAAATATATGAGGCCCCGGGGAGTGGTCTACACACTTGCATTATCTCCGTTAGATGAGAATTTAATTTGGGCCGGCTCAGATGACGGACTGATTCATGTTACCCACAACGGTGGCGGAAGTTGGGATAATGTAACTCCTCCAACTATAACAGACTGGAATAAAATTTCTATGCTGGAAGCGAGCCACAGCGATAAAAATACAGCTTACGCAGCCGTAAATTGTATTCGTGTGAATGATGAGCATCCACACATTTACCGAACGATGGACGGAGGCAAAACATGGAAAGAAATTGTAAATGGTTTGCCTGAAGCGCCTATCAATTCGGTGAAAGAAGACCCTATTCGTAAAGGATTATTGTTTGCAGGAAGTGAAAGAGCCGTTTATGTTTCCTTTGATGATGGAGAACATTGGCAATCATTGCGCCTGAATATGCCGGCATCTTCTATACGTGATTTAACCATAAAAGATAATGACTTGGTTGTTGCAACACACGGGCGTTCTTTTTGGATATTAGATGATATTACATCTTTAAGGCAAATTGATAAAAACATTTCAAAAGAAAAAACAACACTCTATCAGCCTGAACCTGCTTATCGTGTGCGCTGGGATATGTGGCCTGATACCCCTTTACCTGCCGATGAGCCTGCCGGAAAGAATCCTCCCGATGGAGCCATAATTGATTATTATATTTCGCCCCAAAACCCTAAAGGAGCTTCCAACGGTTCTTCTCAAATCCCCATTAGGGGTTTGGGGCAGACTGATACAGTTAGTTTAACCATTTATGATTCACTTGGAAATTTGATTAGACGCTATACCAGCAAAGACAGCATAAATAAAATTCCCGATGTGAATATTCCATTGTATTGGGTAAGGCCGCAACAAATACTTTCTGCTGATTCAGGCTCACACCGCTTTTTGTGGGATATGCATTATACCCCTTTGAACGTTCCGCCAAATTATCCCATTTCTGCAATAACGGGTGAAACGCCTCCGGCAGCAAGCTCTCCCTGGGTTATGCCGGGAACATATACCGTTAAGTTGACTGTTACTGGAAAGGTTTATTCACAACAATTAATTATAAAAATGGACCCCCGTGTGAAGGCATCTACCTTTGCTTTAACCGAGCAGCACGACTACTCCATGGTTTGCTATAACGATGAACAAATAATACTTCCGATCTTGCAAAATATTAATTCACTGCAAGCGCAAATAAAAGCCTTGCCGGAAAATTTCGGGCCGGGAAATCATGACAGCCTGATCAATGGAATTGATACCTGCTATTTTAAATTAGGTATGCTGCGGCACTTGCTGACGGATGGTATTCCGGAAGGCCGTGCATCAGTGAATGACCAGTTGCAACAGTCATTCGGAGCAATAGAAGGAACAGATGCACAGCCAACCACCCAATGCATTGGACAGGTAAATGCTGCGAATGCCAGGTTTGAAAAATTATTGGAGTATTGGGAAACTCTGCAAAAAGACTTGAAGAGACTCAATGCTTTGTTGAAAGCAAATAGTTTAACAGAAGTTAAATGGAAGTGAAATAGTATTTTAGTCTGTTGGTAAAGTCGTAATTTTGTATCCTAATTTATCAGGAATATGTCCATTGTTCCCATTTTGCGGGTTTCGAATCACGAAGTATGGGTTACTGTTTTACTCCTGTTTTGTTTGCTCCTGTTTGTTTGGGTAAGGATTATCAACCCTAAAAAAATACCCTCATTGGTTTCTGGCTTTTTTCGGGGTGGAACAACCGAAGAAAGGACCATTACACCCGATTCTATTGCACTGTTTTTCATTTTTATCTGTTCGGCTGCATTATTGGCCATGCACGCTTTTCAATACCATGGCGTTGTAACCAGAATTAACGGAATAGAGGAATTTATCCTTTTATGCATCGGGCTGCTGGGCTACTACCTGCTGAAAACTATAGCTTTATTCATATGCGGAACTGTTTTTAAGGTCCAGTCAAATGCCCGCGACTATATCAATGAAATATACGCATCTGCCCATTTAGCCGCTATGGGCCTTTTTCCGGCTGCCGTAGTACTTACTTTTACAAATTCCATCAATGAAAGCCTGTTTGAAAAGGGTATTTTAGCCGTAATTGTCCTGTTTTTTATCTATAGGACGATAAAAATGTTTATTCTTATGATGAACAAGGGTTTAAGTATGATGTATTTATTTTTGTATCTTTGTGCCCTTGAAATTATTCCTTTGGTACTTTTATTTGAATGTAGCAAAAGTTTTAATTTGTAGCCTTTCGCAAAAAAATTAAAGTAGGAATTTCAAACTGTTAATGAAAATCAAAAAAATACTTATTTCGCAACCCAGGCCGGAGCTAGAACGCTCGCCCTACTTTGAAATTGCCAAAACACATGGTGTGGAAATTGATTTCCGCCCGTTTGTACAAGTAGAAGGAATACCTGCAAGGGAGTTCCGTAAGAACAGGGTAGATATACTTTCGTACACAGCCATAATAATGACCAGCAAAAATGCGGTCGACCACTTTTTCAGGATATGTACAGAAATGCGGATCATTGTGCCGGAAACCATGAAATACTTCTGTATTTCTGAAACTACCGCCTATTATCTTCAAAAATACATTCAGTTCCGTAAACGTAAAATATTCTTCAGTAATCACTCTTATGCCGATCTGGTAGACCTTATCCGTAAAAAGCATAAAGACGATAAATATTTACTTCCTTGCTCTGATGCCCCGAATGAAGAGTATACCAGTTTACTTGACAGGGACGGAATACGTTACGCTAAAGCCCCATTATACAGAGCCGTTAACTCTGATATCAAGGATATAAATTTCTCAGAATATGATATGGTAGTGCTGTTCAGTTCTGCCGGATTAAATTCATTGTTCAACAGTTTCCCTGATTACAAACAAAACGAAACGGTTATTGCCGCTTTTGGCGAACAAACGGCCAGGGCAGTCACCACTTCCGGCTTGAAGTTTCATATACTTGCCCCTCAACCAAATACACCATCCATGGCTTCGGCTATGGACCTTTATTTAAGGGGTGAGTACGTTCTTTCCGATGACCCGTTTGCACATATGGGGCCTCAGAAAAAACAAAAAACACCGGCAGTAAAAAAACCTAAGCCTCCCGTTGCAAAACCGGAAATTGCAGCTAAAAAAGAAGTTCCTGCTAAAAAAGAGGTGAAACCTGTTGCTAAAGCTCCTGTTGCGGCTCCGGCCAAAACAGTGCAAAAACCGCTAATTAAAAAGGCTAACCCTGTTGTGAAGAAAAAACCAGTGGCTAAACCGGCACCGAAACCTGTTGCTAAAAAGAGCAAACCGGCACCGAAAAAAAGCAAACCCGTTCCGCAGAAAAAGAAACCTGTAGCATCCAAGAAACCGGCACCGGCTAAAAAGAAACCGGCACCGAAAAAAGCTAAAAAAGCAGGAAAAGGCAGAAAGTAAGTCTATTTCATTTTTAGTATGACTGAAATATCCCGCAAACAGACCTTGCGAAAAAATGAACGTTTGTATGAAAAAACAGCGTTGGAATCGGTATTTCAAAATGGCAGATCCATACATCATTCTCCTGTAAAATTGCTTTGGGTAATTGATAAGCGGAAAAGTGAAGTACCCGTTAAAGTGGCTTTCAGCGTTCCGAAAAGATTGTTTAAAAAAGCGGTA
Organism: Bacteroidia bacterium; assembly: GCA_035486075.1. Classification (GTDB taxonomy): domain Bacteria; phylum Bacteroidota; class Bacteroidia; order JABEUT01; family JABEUT01; genus JABEUT01. The sequence goes on along the minus strand of DATHNK010000139.1, from coordinate 526 downwards.
ACGCGTAATCTTTTAAAAAGAAGAATGCGGGAAGTATACCGCAAAAATAAAATTCAGGAAACCGGAGCAGAACAAACCTACGCTTTGATTTTTCTTTATACTGCCCGTAAAATAAACTCTTACCGGGAAATTGAGTCTAAAATTGTAGTAACTTTACAACACTTTAAAACCGCTATTGGTGCTGAGTAAATTTCTGATAATGCTTATTAGGGTATATCAAAAAATGATTTCTCCCTGGCTGCCGCCTTCCTGCCGTTACACCCCTTCCTGTTCGGAATACAGCATACAGGCGCTCCGTAAATATGGGGCATTTAAAGGCTCCTGGCTCTCAGCAAAGAGAATATTGTCCTGCAATCCATTTAGCCACAAACATGGTTATGATCCTGTTCCTTAAAATTAATTTATGATGAAACGTTTTTTTCAGAGCGTGAAAAAATTGCGCATGTTACTGGCTAAATGGATTGCAGGACAATATTCTCTTTGCTGAGAGCCAGGAGCCTTTAAATGCCCCATATTTACGGAGCGC
>DATHNK010000138.1:0-5054 GCA_035486075.1 Bacteroidia bacterium | reverse complement strand
GAGCATTTTATGGATTCGAAAATTGTTGAGTTCGTTCCGCTTAACGAAATGGATAAAATTTCGGAATATATGGACATCCATAATGTTCAGCCATTTGTAAAGGAAGATCGTGCAAAGCCGTAAAGCGCAATTCCTATCCCCCCGATAATCATTATCAATCCTCTTTATCTCATAGATTTGTTGAATAGAACGATCTGTTTTGTGGCCGATCTTTAATTCAGTGAGCTGATTCTCCCCTGAGGTCATTACCCAACATAATCCTTACCCCTCACATAGGCTGGACCGTGGAAGAAGTGTTTGAATAATTTGCCCGGATAGCCAGCACACAATTGCTGCAATATTTGAACGGTGGATTGGATGCCGGGAAGTTGATGGAGGGCAGTTGGGGTAGGGGGGAAGTACCTAGAAAGTATGCTACAACTTTGGATTTAAGTTTGAAGTACGAAAGCCTTAAACATCCTCATCTGACAATCAATCGTTTCAGGTTTTCAACAGTCAGAGTATCTATTGACCGGTGAAGCATACGATGGCAATTCGAGCAAACCAAAGCCAGATCCTCTAATCTTGTAATTTTCTCTATATCTGTTTCAAAAAGAGGAACTCTGTGATGACATTCCATAAACCCGGCACCTAATATACCATATGTCATTGCGAAATCGAATTGGCATATCTCACATTCAAGCTTTCCTAACCCTTTAAGTATCGCCTTCTTTTTTTCTTTCACTATGCTATTACCTCGTTCTCGATATTTATGATATTTATAAAGAACTTGGCCCTCCTTAACACTATCAAGAATTGCTTCCTCATCGTCTTCAACCGAACTGACACTTTTATTTAATACATCATTGTTAGAAATTTTTCTAATCTGCTCCGAAAGCTGATGGAGTCTTTTTTTATTAGAATTAAATTCGTCAAATACTTCCTTGTCCAATTTGCTATGGGACTGCATTCCCTTCCCTTTGTAACTAGGGTCAATGGCCATAAAGTTTGATAGTTTCAAACAAACTCCATTCGGGTTTCGGAATCGTTCCAGGTCGGGTTTTAATTTAAAAATTGGAAGTGTGTTGAGTAAACGAGACAACTCGACAACTTTTGGATTTTTTGCATCAATCGTTCCTCGGTCTGATTGAAAATATAAATCGAGCGCTAGGATTATTTCATCCCGATGCCATTTCGGATTCTTCGCCATCAGGAAAAAAATTATTTGTGAAAAGTATGTTGGATGAGCAAATATAGGCCGAATTCGTTAATAAATAGATTTACTATTTTCTGGTCACATTTTTATAATTTGCTTACTTTTATGGAATGGATGAAAATTACAATACCTATATTCTTGATGATGACCAACCAACAACTTGCCCATTGTGTGGGGCAAGGACAGATTTTAGGAAGTTCGTGGAACAGAAGAAGGATATTCAATTTCACGAATGTCTTAATGAGAACTGTAATTATCAATTTATTGGCGAATTTGAAGCATAAGCATTCATATAGCCAATACCGAATTGACAGAGCTTTTAGAAATGGGGAAATAATCTATTAATTATAACTTAGTTCTGCCTTTTTACTTGTTGCTCGGCACAGTGTCCCACAGAATCAAATACCACCCCCCAGCGACCACTGGAGGGACTTTTTCTTATCGATATAAGCAATTTCCAACCCTCTTCATTTCACCGATGGCGCAGGTTGTGCATTACCAGGAGCAAACATGTTAAGATTGAACCCTAACCCTAACCCTATACCATACCAAATTTGTCAGGAGTAATACCAATCAAAGCCTCCATTTAGCAAGGAAAACACCAGTAGATTATCTATAAGTCTGAATCATCCCATTTCACGCAAACAAGCTCCCCCATGTTGCCATCCTCATCTATGGTATGTTCATATTTCAGACACTTTCTGTTTGATCTACTCAGTTGAAGGTTTTTAACGGTGAGGTGCCCGTTTCCAGAATTGGTCAATGCTTCATTGAATTGCTGACTGATCTCATCTATGGGCCGAAAGGTTACTTTTGACACATGACCTGGTAGCTGTGAGTTAATGGTCTTAAGATGTTTCAGAATTTTTGCTACTCCTTTTGCGCTTACTTTTTTCTTTTCCATTTTGTGATTTTATTTTTGCAGATAAATTTTTACACTGTCCCTTATATTGGTTTCATTGCCGTTGTTATCCAGGTAAATGGATTTTAAATAAACAAAGGTTGTATCGGTTGTTATGCCTGGAGAGTATACTGTATTTACCTGACCCTTTACATCCGAGCTATTTTGAACAGCGCGGAATGAACCACCCATCGGAATGTTTTGGGAATTTATATCCACAAATTTTACTTGAGCGCCTCGGCTAACCACGTTACCGGAATCCGAAAACAATTGCCCCATTAAGCTAACTTCTCCGCCAAAGTTTATTTTCACTGTAAAAGCGCTTGGGGTAAGTTTTAATTTTACCGGTAGCACGGGAGTGAGCTGGACCTTGGCGCTATCAGTATACTGAAAACCAGCAATAGTGGCAGTAAGCCATACACTTCCTTTCCCTAATGTAGAAGTGTAATAAGCATAGGCGGTCAATTTCCCTGGAACAGAAGTATTATCAACGGCCTTTACAGTAATACTTCCATTTGTTCCGGACAGAAAATTGCCTGCAGAGGTGTTAAACGTAATGTTCTGTTTGTCAGGTGTTGTGTTATAAGGAATAGAGGCCGACACCTTGATTGTGGAGATACTATCAGCTCTTACAGAGGGGGCCGACACAGATATTTTTATTTCATCCTGAGGATTAATAACTGTCTTCTTACAAGCTTCCAGGATGGTAAGCAGTAACAAGGAAAAGATGGATATTTTGGTTAGTGTTTTCATTTCAAAGTTCTATTTTATAAGTTGCCAGAAGTTGGAAGCTGTATTAACCACATCCAAGTCAATGGATGCAGATACGTAGGGCATTAATGCCAATGTTTGTGGCAGCAGAGGGTTTATATCATCGTGAAGATACCAGACTGTCCCTGCCCCGAATCGAAGCCATTTATTCAATCTAATATTTATTCCTGTTATGAGCGAAGTGTTTGTTAAAAGATCGGAAACATCTGTTCTTGTTTTACTTAATGATAGTAATGTCAAACCAACTGTGGCAGATACACGGTGCAATAGTGGCCGGTATCTAACATCTTTTAGGCGTACAGTTTTATTAATAGGTACAAAGCTGAAATTGAGACCATAGTAGGGGTGCACCATGAAATTACCATTTGTATTGATGGCATTTCCATTCACTGGATTGTTGGAATAGGATTTCATAAAGGCAATGCCAAAATCAGGTATAATGTAATTTCCGGAAGCGGTTTTCAGGTCAGAGTTAAGGGATTCAATGTTATTGAATTTCTGGAAAGGGAATATTTTAGGGATCGAATCTTGTCCTTCAACAGCAACCTTGATACCCTTGTCTACGACCTTATTAATTAAGAGAATAATTTCTTTTTTTTGGTCTTTAGCCCTTTTGCTATTTTCTGCGAGTGAGGATATTAATTCGTCAATCAAGTGTATTGTAGAATCTCTTTTGGCTTCTGACAAATCTTTTGACAAAGTTGATTTTGAAAATAAGGATCGAAGTGCACCGAGCTGTAGTATTGTCTTATCCAAATTTTTCTGTAAAGTGTCAAGCCCCTTTATTTTTCTAAGACTGGCGGTATCACTTGCGCCCAAATACTCCGATAAACTGATTTTATTGCTAGCAATAAGTTGCAGAGCTGCGGGAGCTAGTTTCGTGCTATTGCAGCATACTGCCAGCATATCTCCAGCCATAATACCTGACTCGTCACTTATGTTTTGATTATGACAGTCGCATTTCAAAAGATCATTGCAGTATTTCCCTTTTTTGAGATCATTTACTAAAGCAGTATATTTTGTAATAAGCTCAGGAGAGCTTTCATATAAGAAGTTCAATTTTTTATAAGCTGGTTTGAGCTTTGAGTTATTATAAGCAAGGTAGTCGTCGTAAAGAATTGTTTGATCGTCGTAATTTAAATAGGGTAATTTTTGCTCGGCATCCTTGTTAAAGGCTTTAAGCTCCTTTAGTAGCCCCTCATTGTATGCTTTTTTTGCTGTTGCTGTGCATCCTTCATTCATAAAATCTGTGGCTTCAATCAACTTGTCAATCCATTTTGGAGCAGCCTTGTATTGGACAGAAATGAGATAATTCTCTCTATATTCAAGAGGGGAAACAGAGAGCTTGAGCACATCAGTTTCCTTTTTTGTTTTTAAATACTTCAGCACGAATATGGGAGTTTTTTTTACCACGCCGTCAGGAGCAGTTGGCGCTATAAAATTCCAGGCGGGGACTTTATTTTCCTTCCACATTTTTTGGGTCATGTTTAAGGCTTTGGAGGCTCCGGTTTTAGATAATGTGGTTTTTAATTCAGCTAGAGTTTTTCCCTTCAGATAGACAACCTTTACCGATATTAAATACTTATGTTGATACAGACTATCGAAAGCGTGAACTTCTCCTGATTTATGTTTTTCATTGGCAAGGCTGTCAATTGTAAGAGTGATATTGTATCTATAGCACCTTTTCACATGATATAATGTGACAAGTTTTATGTACTCTTTGCTGTAAATAGAATCAACAGGAAAATTCAAAACAAAGGGTTGGTCAAAAGGGGCTATTCTATCTGGTAATCTGGAATCTGGATCAATAGTCACCTCCGTTTGGGGAGCAAAGCTTTGAGCAAAAATGGAAGAGTCCATTATGCAAAAAAGAATGAATGCTAAGATTTTTTTCATATAGCTTTATTTATCCAGTGCAAGAGAAGAATGAATAGAATGAGATAATTGGCACACAATTGTAGACCAAATAATCATTTCCCCAACAATATTTACAAAATAATAACTCGTTTAATAATATTCTTACTGATATGCATTAAATCTTACATGTCAATTCGTTCAAAATAGAGGGAGTAATTCGTCTGTTGAAATCACCGTGTGTAGTGAAGGCTGCATAGTATGATATTGAAGAAGGGAAACAGGCTACTAAACGTGGCTCATTTCTTACATATGTAAGAAATAGACTAAAAG
>DATHNK010000137.1:0-4303 GCA_035486075.1 Bacteroidia bacterium | reverse complement strand
TGGTGTTCAGGAAGTCTTGATTATGTTATGTGTGGCATTTGTGGCTGTAATGTTGCTAAAGAATTCGACAAGATATTTAGCTGCATATTATATGGCTCCTATTCGCAATGGCGTAATTAAAGATCTGAGGAATGAGATATACAGTAAGGTACTTGTACTCCCACTTTCATACTATTCGGCTGAACGAAAGGGAGACATAATGGCACGTATGACCAATGACCTTACTGAAATAGAATGGTCGGTTATGCAGTCGCTTGAAATGATAACGGTCAGCCCTTTAAATATAATTGTAATTATCGGGGCTCTTATTTTCCTTAGCCCGCAATTAACGCTTCTTGCAATTATTCTGCTACCGGTTACCGGCTTCCTTATTGCTAAAGTGGGCGGTACCCTCCGCAAAAGCTCATCCCGGTCAAAGGGCTCTATGGGGATCCTATTTTCCATGATAGAGGAAACCATTGGAGGAATCAGGATCATCAGGGCTTTCACAGCGGAAAAGATCATACACAATAAATTCAGGGAAGAGAACGACAAATACACTGTTATTATGAACCGCGTATATCGCCGGACAGACTTGGCTTCGCCGCTTACTGAAGTTCTTGTTTCCATAGTGCTGGGAATACTTTTATACGTTGGCGGATACCTGGTGGAAGGCTCCGGCCATGCCTTGGACGGGCCTGTATTTGTTGCCTACGTGGCTCTTTTTTCTCAATTGGTTCCGCCGGCAAAAGCTTTTTCCACGGCTTACTTTAATGTGGAAAAAGGACTCGCATCTATGGAGAGGATAAATAAAATACTGCATGCCGAAGTTACCGTTACGGAAGTGGAGAATCCACGCCCCATACATGCTTTTGATAAAGAAATAGAATTTCATAAAGTCGGATTTGCTTACCAGCGTGGCGATAGCGGCTATGCCCTCCGGGATATCAATTTAAAAATACCCAAAGGCAAAACCATTGCTATTGTTGGCCAGTCAGGCTCCGGCAAAAGTACTTTGGTAGATATGCTGCCCCGCTTTTATGACCCGACAGAAGGGGTTATCACCATTGACGGTGTTGCGCTGAATGAGTTAAGCATTTCCCAACTCCGTAACCTGATGGGCATTGTTACCCAGGATACGGTTCTGTTTAACGATAGTGTGAAAAACAACATTGCATTTGGCATGACAGATGTGACCGATGAGCAGGTTGAGAATGCAGCCAGGGTGGCACATGCCCATGAGTTTATAAGCAAAATGGAACACGGCTATCAAACCAATATTGGTGACAGGGGAGGCAAAATGTCAGGAGGAGAACGCCAGCGAATGAGCCTTGCACGGGCTATCCTTAAGAACCCGCCCATACTTATTTTAGATGAAGCTACTTCAGCGCTCGATACCGAATCGGAACGGCTGGTGCAGGATGCCCTTACCAAACTGATGACCAACCGCACTTCTATAGTTATTGCCCACCGTCTTTCCACCATTAAAAATGCCGATGAAATAATTGTGATGCAAAAAGGCAATATAGTGGAACGTGGTAATCACTCCACCTTGCTTGCCCTTAACGGGGTTTACAGAAGGCTGTATGATCTGCAGAGCTTCGTTTAAATTTCCTTACTTACGCCCCAAACTGAGAGGGTGAATCACCAGGCAGTTGGAGGGTCTATTATCAGGCCATTTAATGTAAAATTGGATATTGTACTTTAAGCGAAAATCTATTCAGTATACTTTATATAAACTTAGGGGAAAGCAGAAGTTATTGTATTATTGCAATATGGAAAACCTATCTAAAGCAGGCCGTATTTTCTATGGCGTAGCCATAGCAGGGATGGGGCTTCAGAGCATTTATTATGGAAAGTTTCCATATATGCTGATACCTCCAACACATTTTCCTGACCCATTGCGCTTACAACTCGCTTCTGTTTCGGGAATTCTGCTTGCGTTCGCAGGGATATGCATTATTTTTGAAAAAAAGATCAGGCTGGTTTCACTCTTGTTAGGAAGTGCTCTTCTACTGATATTTTGTTTTTATTATATACCCTATGAATTTATGTCCGGTACTTTTAAACAGTTTGGGGAATGGGAGAATGCTGAAAAAGAACTTGCATTATGCGGCGGCGCATTTGTAATTGCAGGCTGCTTTTCAGGAAAAAATGAAAGCCCGATCATTCGTTTTCTTGAGAAATTAATACCGATTGGAATTATTTCCTTTTCCCTGCCGATGATCTGTTTTGGTATTGACCATTTTCTGGGGCCACAGGGTGTTGCAGACTATACTCCGGCATGGGTACCCTTCAAATTATTCTGGGCTTATTTTTGTGGAACTGCATTGATTGCATCAGGTATTGCAATTATTTTGAAGATAAAGCCTGACTTAATGGCCTTTCTTTTAGGGTTAATGATTTTTATTTGGTTTATCATTCTCCACATTCCCAAAGTTATTTCGGCTCCTGCTGATGAATTGAGAGGTGAAGTTACCAGCGCATTTTTAGCGCTTGCCTATAGCGGCATTGCTTTTGCAATTGCGGGGGCGGGGAAAAAACAAATATAAAGGTGAGTGTGTTCGCTCTTGCTCTCATTCTGATTTTGTACCCGAAAGGTTGCTATTATTGAACTTTTCTAATGATTTTCAGGTGTTCCGAAAATTGATGAGGTATTTTTAAGCAATATCATCAAGCTTGTTTAAATTCTCAACGACGGCTAATGGTTTTTCAATTGGTAATGTAAAATAGAAAGATGAACCTTCTCCAATAACACTTTCCACCCATATTTCTCCTCCGTTTTTTTCCAAAAACCCTTTTACCAGCAATAACCCGATTCCGGCTCCCTTATTATCCTCCCTTATTTTTGAAAGAGAATTCATTTGTGGTGTGAAAAGTTTCTCCTGTATTTCTTTTGTCATGCCAATTCCCGTATCTTTTATTTCAACAATTATTTTATCTTCTTTTTCCCTGGCTGTAACTGTTATACTTCCCCCATCTCCGGTATGCTTTAATGCGTTCGAAACAATATTTTGAAGAATAGAGAGCAACATTTTTCCATCCGCAAATACACTGGTATTTTCATGGATTTCATGGTGAAGATTGATTGTCTTGATTACAGCATTCTCGTTTAAAGTCTTGAAAACTTTATTTACATATTCCGCCAGTTTTATTTTTGCCGGCGCAAACACATCAGACGCGTATTTTATTCTTGCCCACTCAACTAAATAGTCGAGCATGTTCAATTCTTCTTTTGTGGATTTATGAAGAAGGCCGAGCATTTCTTTTATAGTGTCCGGCTTCATTTTATCATAATTTGATTTCAGGTACTCCGCCGTACTGATTATGCTTGCTAAGGGACTTCTTAAATCATGAGAGAGAATGGCAAGAACGCTCTCTTTATGGGTGTTAAGTTCTTCGAGATCCTTCACATATTTAGCGATGGAATCTTCCGATTTTTTCCTTTCTGTTAAATCCCTTAGAATTTTGACATAACCTAACATTTCACCTTTTAGTCCGAGTAACGGAAAAACCAAGCCATAGGCATAGAATTTACTTCCATCCTTGCGCAAATGCCATTTGTTATCTACCGCTCGCCCCTCTTTTAAGGCAGTTTCAATTTCAAGCGCAGGAGCATTGATCTTTCTGTCTTCCTCTGAAAAAATTATTTCAAAAGGCTGTCCGATAATTTCATCCGCCTCATATTGAAAAATCGTTGTTGCACCGGAATTCCAGCTATTTATAAAGAGATCATTGTCAACTGTAAAAATTGAATAATCCTGTAAGCTATCTATCACCTGGCTGTAAAATTCGGCTGTCGGGATATATCTCTCTTTAAGAATTTTGGAAATATTTTTTTCGTCTTTCATTATTTTATTGTTGTTTCGATAATTGTATTATTAAATCTAAATCTGTTGGGTAACATTTTCATCGACTTAATAAGATTAAAAAACTAAAACAGCCATACAAAGAAAAGTGTGCTTTCTCAGGTTGCTAAGTTTATAGTGAGGTTGAAAGGATAAGGTATTGCCGAATGCCTTTAATTCCTGGCGTCACATTTAATTTTTTAATAACCCCGAAAGGAATTCATTGCAAAGGTAGCCTAAAAGCTGTAGAGTTAGTCAATTCCTGAAACCTTATCAAGCTAACTGGTTGAAACCATTTAAAAACAAACCGCTTCCATTAACAGGTAAAATTTTATTCAACCTGAAAGTGCTGAAAGAAAAGAGTGAGTGCCAGAGCGAGTATTGAGTGAAAATCAACGTTCCCGTGTTCGCTCTCGCTCCCACTCTTATTTTGTGCCCGGAAGGTTTGAATTATCGAACTTTTCGGTTGATTTTCG
>DATHNK010000136.1:0-4796 GCA_035486075.1 Bacteroidia bacterium | reverse complement strand
CAGCATTGAAAGAGGGTATCCGCTATATCTGTCCAGTGCCCGAAGGAAGGATTTTCAAAATCTCCATTACATAAAAACTGGCAATTTTGTGCATTTATTTTACATAAAAAAGGGGAAGTAAAAAGAATAAAAATTAGTAATATCTTTTTCATGAAATATTGATTATTGGTTTAATTTTCACTGACTTAGGTACACCAAAAAACATCGCAAAGATAATAAAAAATCAGATTTTCCCTATAAAATCCTACCTTTGTACTAAACTTTTGCCGTATGATTAAACTGATCTCTACTTATTTTATTGCATTAATATCCTTTTTTGCCATAGATATGGTTTGGCTTGGGATTATTTCTAAAAACTATTATAAACAAAAACTGGGCTTTATACTATCTCCAGACCCGAATTGGGCAGCAGCCATTGTTTTTTACCTGATATATATTGCAGGAATTATGTTTTTTGCCATTAATCCCGGATTGAAGGAAATTAATTGGCAAACTGCTTTAATAAACGGAGCCGTTTTAGGCGCTATATGCTATGCTACTTATGACCTGACCAACATGGCAACCATTGCCAAATGGCCTATAGAGATTGTGGTTATTGATATTATCTGGGGAATGGTTCTGACAGGTTCTGTTTCTGTTATTACCTATCTGGCGGTAGCAAAGATCTTTTAAAGTGAAAAACTGCTGTGATGCGGGGCTTTTTTAAGCCTGAATGAAAAGGTTGTTCCGGTTCCTTCAGTACTTAAAACTTCAATTTGCTGATGGTGCGATTCAAGAATATGTTTTACAATAGAAAGGCCAAGGCCTGTTCCGCCTTGTTCCCGCGACCTGCCTTTATCAACCCGGTAAAAGCGTTCAAACAAACGGGATAAATGCTCTTTGGCAATACCTATACCGTTATCTGCCACTTGTATGTATACATAATCGGTACTATTCTTTAGGCGGATGGTGGTTTTTCCATCCTTTTTTCCATATTTAATAGAGTTTACAATCAAATTAACAAACACCTGCCTTATTCGAAATCTGTCGCCAAAAACTCCGGCTTTATCCATTTCATTTTCAAGAACCAGTAAAATATTCTTTTGCTCGGCATCAATAGCCTCCGATTCAATAACTTCCTGGCAAAGTTCAACAATATCAAAAGGTTCAATATCAGAACTCACCTCCCTGGATTCCAATTGGGAAATAGTGTCCAGATCTTCCAAAATATGAATGAGCCGTTCAGCGCTTTTTTCCGCCCTTTCAAGGTAACGTTTATAAATTTCAGGATTATCAATGTGATTATCTACAAGTGTTGAAACATACCCTTGAATATGAAAAAGCGGAGTTTTCATTTCATGCGATACATTATCGAGGAATTCTCTGCGGTGTCTTTCCAGCTTTTCAATTTTCTCCAACTCCTCTTTCCGTTCCCTCAATAATGTCTCTATCCGCGATTCTATCACGTCCAGGGAAGTGTCTCCCATTTCCTTAGGGTCTTTGGCAATAAGGCTATGGATAGCTCTGAGCCTGCGTCCTACAACAAAGTAATAAACTGAATAAACTGAAACAGAGCATACCACAAAGTTACTTGCCGCTATGAGAAGTGAGATGCCGGTATGAAAAACCAAGATGCTAAGCACATAAATAATGCCTGAAATAAGCAGCGAACTGCCTAACGCAATTATTAATGATTCTTTCTTCAAACCGGGAAATATTAAAGTTGAAAGTTGGTAAAGTTATATGTTAAAAAGCTAAATACCGGAAGACAATATGAACTTTATGAACTTTCAACTATGAACTTCAGGGATTAAAATTCAAACTTATACCCGATGCCCTTTAAAGTCTTTATAATTTCATCGCCTAACTTTTGGCGCAATTTCCTTATATGAACATCAATTGTACGGTCTCCAACCACCACGTCTTCGCCCCAAATTTTATGTAAAATATCTTCGCGGGTAAATACTTTTCCGGGTTTTGATGCTAATAAATAAAGCAGTTCAAATTCTTTCTTGGGTAAGGATATTTCCTTGTTATCTACTTTAACCGAGTAATTTTCCTTATTGATCTTAATTCCACCGCCTACATCAAATATGGCTGTATCGGTTTCCGATTGAAATCTTCTCCTTAATAATGCTTTGATGCGGCTCACCAATACTCTTGGCTTAATTGGTTTGGAAATATAGTCATCAGCCCCTGCATCCAATCCTGCTATTTGGGAATAATCTTCTGTACGCGCTGTAAGAAATACGATTAACGCATCTTTACCTTCCGGTAATGTTCTTATTTCTTTGCATGCTTCAATGCCATCCATTTCCGGCATCATCACATCCAGTAAAATAAGATTGGGGGCCACCTTTCTAGTTAGCTGAACAGCCTCTCTTCCGTCGGAAGCTGTAAAAACTTCATACCCTTCCTTTTGAAGATTGAAAGAAAGGAAATCAAGCACATCTGGCTCATCATCAACTAAAAGTATTCTTAAATTATTCATTTATTTTGTTTGAGAAATTATAGTTTTTGAACTGAATCCGGCGCAAAATTATGTTTAATATACTTACATATCTTTAGCTTAACAATTAATTAACAACTTAACAATTTGTTAACATTGAGGATATATGCGCTTAATGAATAGTTCTGACTTTTGCCTCCGTCAAAACACACAACGATACCAAACATTAAACACAAAAAAATGAAAACAAAAAGCTCTACTAAAATTATGTTTGCCTTAGCGGGTTCATTGATAGCTATAGGAAGCATACAGGCTCAAAACAAAGATTCATTGCAGAACTTAAACAAAAACGCTATCCAGCAAATTTGCCCCGGCCAAGGACATGCAGCAGGTGCCAGCGGTTTCTGGGGTTATGCTTTCGGCGACTATGCTTATATGGGCCAAGGCGACTCAGCAGGCAGAGGTACCAAACAACAATATAAAGGATTAGGTGCAGCAGGTCAAACTCCAAATCAAAATGCATTTGAAATCCGTCGTGCATACTTAGGTTACGACTATAAAATAAACAGCAAATTCTCTGCTTATGCTTTATTGGCTTACGAAGGTGACCAGGATGTAAGCGATAACAGAACCGTTTATTTAAAATATATGTATTTCAAATGGAAAAACATTTGGAAAGGTACAGACCTCAAAGTTGGACAACAAGCTACCAACTCCTTCGCAACCGATTATAACACAGAGCCTCTCTTAGGATACCGTGCTGTTGAAAAAACAATATTGGATATGCATGGTGTTGATGGCTCTTCTGATATGGGTATTATGCTTCAAGGTAAACTTTGGACAAACAAAGGCGGAGACACCACCAAAGCGCCAACCTTTATTGGTTATAGTGCAATGATTGGTGACAACAGCGGTAACAACCCGGTTGCAGGATTTACAGGTAATGCTACCAGTTTAAGTGGAGCTTCAGTTGGTACAGTTACTTCCACATCTAAAACTGTTGTTCCTTATGTTTCTCCATTTACCGGTAAAGACACTACCATTAATGGACAAAGCACATATACAGCAACCACCACGACTACCACAACATCTCCATCAGTTTCATTGAATCCATTTCAAGGTTTAACTGATAAAGCAAAAAAATTCAGAGGCAACCTTTATGTTAACTGCCTTAACAGTGCTTTAACAGTTGGAGCTTATGCAGATTATATCAACTACGGGAATTTCTATTATAGCGGAACCGCTAAAGGATACCAGCACTCAGTTATGACTGAAAAAGTTTATGCGGTATACAATTCCAAATGGTTTGGCCTTGGTGGGGAATGGTTCATGCAAACCTATAAAAATGGAGAAATTGAATCCTTTGCAACTATTACAACAGTTAATCCGGTTACTAAAGTTAAGACTGTTACCGCAGGAGCTCCTAACGATACAACAGATGCTTCTCAAACAGGATTCTCAGTATTTGCTCATGGTACCATACTCCAGAATTGTCTCAACATTTTTGTTAGATATGATATGTATACACCTGATACCAAGTACAGCTATTCCGCTGTTGCTTCCGGTAGCACCAGCAGTTTAGGTACTCCTTCCAGTGCTCCAACTGAAGGGTTCGCAAGTGCTTTGACAAATTTAAGTAGCAGCGCTGCCAATGGAAATTACTGGAAAGAAAGTTTCATGAATGTTGGCTTAGATTGGACACCAACCAAGGATAAGAAAATTCACTTGATGCCTAACGTATGGTATTATAATATCAAAAGTCCATATGGTTCCGGTGATTTAGCAAGTTCTAATTATATGCTCTACCGTATTAGCTTCCTTTTCGCTTTCAACTAACAGAAGTGTAGGTCTATGAAGGGGTTAGGAGCAAGTTTGTTCTTAACCCTTTTATAGCTTAAATGTGAATAAAACGTCCCTAAAAAAACAAAAAAATGAAAACTTTAATTTTAAAAAATTTAGCCCTTGCAGGAGTTCTTGCAATCGGGCTTTCCTCATGTGGTTCCGGCGGAGATAAATCAACCGACGCAAACGCAGCTTCTGATGCCGATAAGCAAATATTGGGCGCTGGCGCTACTTTTCCTTATCCACTCTACTCAAAAATGTTTAGTGAATACGGCAAAACCAGCAACATCCAAACCAATTACCAATCTATCGGTTCCGGTGGAGGCGTAAAGCAGATCATGAATAAAACGGTTGACTTCGGAGCTTCCGATGCGTTTTTAAGTGATGCTGACATTGCATCCATGCCGGCTCCTGTAGTTGAATTCCCAACTTGCCTTGGTGCTGATGTTATTTCATATAACCTTCCCGGCAATCCTGAATTGAAAATGACCCCGGATATTATTGCAGGTATCTTTTTGAGAAATAT
>DATHNK010000135.1:0-2032 GCA_035486075.1 Bacteroidia bacterium | reverse complement strand
AAAAACTCAACACCCCAAATTCCGGCACCGGTAAGGGCTTTAGTAACCTTTTGCGCCATGTTTTGTGCTTCACCCAGATCCTTTTCGCTGATTAAGCATGGCTGCCAGCTTTCCCTGTAATCGCCTCTTTCCTGCCTATGCCCTATCGGAGGGCAAAAAAGCGTTTTTCCATTTTTTTGAGTTACCGTGAGCAACGTTATTTCAGAATGGAACCTTATAAACTCCTCTATAATTACTTCAGAATAATCACCCCTGCTACCTTCCATAGCATATTTCCATGCCTTCTCAATATCTTCTTTTGTTTTTACAACACTTTGTCCTTTTCCACTACTGCTCATAAGGGGCTTCACAACACATGGAATACCTATTTTTTCAACTGCGTCGGCAAATTCCTTACTGTTTTTTGCATACTTGTATTTTGCGGTCCGCAACTTTAATACCTCCGCAGCCAGGTTTCTTATTTCCTTGCGGTTCATAGTGTAATTAGCTGCGCTGGCGCTTGGAACCACTGTTATTCCGTTTTTCTCGTACTCATAAAACCGTTCGGTGCGTATGGCTTCAATTTCCGGAACTATCAGATCGGGCCGGTGTTTTGCCACTACCTGGTCGAGCGCCGTACCATCCAGCATATTAATTACTTCATATTCTTGCGAAACCTGCATGGCAGGCGCTCCCTGGTAACTATCCACAGCAATAACATATTGGCCCAATCTTTGCAAGGCAATTACCAATTCCCTGCCCAGTTCGCCCGACCCCAACAACAAAATCTTTTTCCCCATAAATTATTTGAATAACCATGCCAAAATAAGAAATATTATTGTCCGGCTTTATGATATAACTAAACAATTTACTAATGGCTACTGGTCTTTCTAATGCCTGAATTTCCTGATTATAGCTTATATTGCACCTTATTCTTTAAATTCTCTTTTGGCACAATGAAAATAATTTCGAGAAGCAGCATACAATTCTTCCTCTTATTGGTCTTTCTCTATACCATACATAATAATAGTCTCTCTGCCCAAAATAATTCTATCAATATCCCCGGAACAAGGCTTTCTATAAGCCCTCCGAAGGGCTATAAACTATCTACCGAGTATAAAGGGATCGAACGGAATAAGGATATTTTTATAAAAGTGTATGACCCGTATAATTCCAATTATATGAAGTATGCCCGGGGATTTACCCGTGAATCGCTTGAAAACGGAGGCAGTGAGGTTCAGGATTATAAAAAATTGAATATTTCAGGTTTTCCGGCAAAATACGCGCTGCTTCAAAATAATGCCGGAGGCAAATCGCTTTTTCTTGTTTTTGGAGATTCCACATTCACAACTATGGTTGTAGCCTCTTGCCCTGCAAATAAAGACAGCGACGAGCAGCAATTGAAAGCAGCCCTTTTGTCGGTTACCTACAGCAAAACCTTAAAAACAAATCCCTTATCCGGAGCGTTTTTCAATATAAATGACACCAATTCAGCTTACCGTTTTGCAAAATGCAAAAACGATTATTATATATATTCTTCCAACGGAGCGATTACCGACCCTTACTCGGGCGAATCAATTATATCAGTACTTCCTTTTACTTCAGAATATACGGTGGGTGATGAAACAATTGCCCGGGCAATAATGAGTTCCTATCAGCAATATGGAATAACGGATACTAAAACCAGGAAGGAATCTCAAGTGCAAATTGGAACTTTAAATGCTACGGAAGTGGAAGTGAATGCAAAAATTGATAATAAGAAAGCTGTACTTTACCGCCTTACATTGGTTGATGGTAAAAAAGCCATATTAATTTTAGGAATCGCCACTTCTGATTTCGACAAGAATATCGATGAATTCAGAAACCTGGCACACACCGTAAAGTTTAAATAAAATTTACCTATTTGCTTTTATTGAAGACCAGGCTATGAAAATCCGGCTTAACCGATGCTTCAAATACAGCCTGGTTGTTGTATAAATAAAATATATAAACGTCCGCCGTATTCTCTTTATGCATGGCAAAAATAGTGCAATATTTGTATTTCTGTCCGAAA
>DATHNK010000134.1:0-2299 GCA_035486075.1 Bacteroidia bacterium | reverse complement strand
CAGCATTGAGGATTCCAACTATGCTTACATTATCAAAATCCAGCCCTTTGGTTACCATTTGCGTGCCAACTAAAATATCTACTTTCCGTTCCTCAAATAAATTAATAATATTTGCATGGGCATTTTTGGCTCGTGTAGAATCAAGGTCCATACGGGCTGTGCGAGCCTTGGGGAAAAACGTTGCGAGTTCTTCTTCTATTTTTTCCGTGCCAAAGCCTTTGGTGGAAATTAGTGGACTTCCGCAGGCAGGGCAAATTTTAGGCAGTGTAATGGAATAACCGCAATAGTGACATCTCAACAAGTCAGCTTTTTTATGGTAGGTGAGGCTCACATCACAGCGTATACATTGCGGGACATTGGCACATACCTGGCATTCGATAAAGTTTGCAAAGCCGCGCCTGTTCTGGAAAAGAATAACTTGTTCATTATTGTTCAATGCCTCTTCCACACATCCCAGCAGGAAAGGTGTGAACATGGATTTCATTAATTTCTTTCGGGTCTCTTCTTTCAAATCGCAAACCACAATTTCAGGCATTTCCATTCCGCCAAAACGGGTGAGTAATTCCACCAATCCGAATTTCCCGGAGACTGCATTATGGTAAGTTTCCACCGATGGAGTAGCGGAACCGAGTATGACTTTTGCGTTGCTAAGTGATGCAAGATAAATGGCCGCATCACGGGCGTTGTAGCGGGGTGCAGGGTCCTGTTGCTTGAAAGAACTGTCATGCTCTTCGTCAATAATTATTAACCCCAGATTAGAGAAAGGAAGAAACAAAGCTGAACGTGTTCCAACAATAACCGAATAATCAATCCCCTTTGCCCCATCTAAGGGGTTGGGGGATGGATTAATCAATCCGTTCCAGATTTCCACCCGTTCATTATCCCCGAATTTTGAGTGATAAACTCCCACTTTGTTACCCCACCTTTTTTTTAGGCGGTTCACCAATTGCGCCGTGAGGGCTATTTCCGGCAACATATACAACACTTTTTTATTTTGCTGAATTGTCTGATCGATCAGTTGCATATATAGTTCTGTTTTGCCGCTTGAAGTTACCCCATGTAGCAAAACAACATTTTTCTCTGTAAATAATTTATTTATTTTTTCCAATCCTTCCAATTGTGCCACCGACAGCTCATTGGTTTGAAGTATTCTTTCTTCTGAAAGTTTCAGCCTAGATACTTCCGCTTCATATATTTCAAGTACATCTTTTTTTACTAATGAATTTAATGATGAAAGCGAACTTCCGGAAGAATTTAATAACGCGCTTTTCTTTACAGCTATAGGCTTTTTAGTGTGCCATTCGGAAAGCTGCAAATATTTCATAACTATTTCCAACTGTATGACCGCTTTTTTTTCAAGTTCGTTGAAGATACTCTGTAGTTTTTCTTCTGTAATATGAGATGTAAAGCGCACAAAACTTTCCTTTTTAGGTTTGAATTCGCCTTTCATTTCCTCCATAACCCGGGCGGCGCCTTTTGTAATAAGGCTTTGAATAACCGGCTGGATATTCTTTATTCCAAGGGCATCGGCGGCCTCGGCCATGCTTAGCTCAATCTTTATTTCCAGTTCTGAAACGAGTTTCCATTCTCTTTCCGTAAAATAATCCTCGGCCACTTCCTCTACCGAAAATTCTTCATTTTTTATAATTCGTGTTTCACTGCTGAAGCGCAAACCTGAAGGTAATGCCGCATTCATTATATCGCCGGGGGTACACATATAATAATTGGAGATCCAATCCCAGAAAGCAAGATGGGTTTCATTCACTATCGGTTTAGAGTCCAATATATCCTGTATATATTTTGCTTCGTATCCTTTCGGTACCTTGTCGTGTATTTTGGCAATTACACCTACATAAAATTTACTTTTACCAAACTGAATTACTACCCGTTGTCCCTGTTGTACCAAATCGTTCCAATTATTGGGAATGCGATAAGTGAAAAGGTTAGGAACGGCGAGAGGAACGATGACATCGGCAAATAAGGTGGTGCGTTCCTGGGTCGGCATAAAAATGAATTATGCAATTTTAATGATTTTTGAGGTGATGATAAAGCTATCTTTGCTCTCCGGAAAGAATAAGTATGAAAATCCTCATAAAAAATATTAAAAGCATTATCCGGGCCAATCCTACCGTTAAAGGAAAAGTATCTGGAGCTGAAATGGCTAGTTTACCCTGTATTACCAATGGTTGGATAACAATAGAAGGTCATTTAATTAGCGGGGTAGGAGAAATGAAGGAGGGCCTGCCAACGGAATCGCAATACGACCATGTGATAAATGCAGAGGGGCGATTTGCTTTTC
>DATHNK010000133.1:0-5908 GCA_035486075.1 Bacteroidia bacterium | reverse complement strand
ATTAGGGTCAGCAGAGATATATGGCTTAAACCCTGTATGAATAATAGTTGACGGGTAATTGTTGGACATGTCCTGATAGGAACTATACTCCTGGTTTAGAAAGGAGTTATAGGGTGCAGGTGCAAAATAAAAGGCAGAAGTATTAAGGTTTTGCCTGGCACTATCTTGAGCAAATGCAACTCCCGAAAACCCAAGCCCCAATAAAAAGGCAAAAAGAAATTTTAATACAATAGAACGCGGATGACGCGGATTGCTTAAGATTAAAAAGGATTTCTTATCCGCGATTATCATACTCATCTGCGTCATCCGCGTTCCATTGTATTAATCAGGAAAGTTCATTTTCTCCACATCCTTATACACCATCTTAATTCCTTCTTCCAACGTAATTTTAGGTTCCCATCCTAAGCCCATCAATTTACTTACATCCATTAGTTTGCGCGGTGTTCCGTCGGGTTTGCTGCTATCAAATTTAATTTCTCCTTTATAATCCGCAACTTTCATAATGAGCATGGCAAGGTCTTTAATAGAGATATCTGTCCCAACGCCAATATTCACCAATTCAGGTTCGTGATAATTTTCCATTAAAAACAAACAAGCCTCGGAAAGGTCATCCACATGCAGGAATTCGCGTAATGGCGTTCCTGAACCCCAAACTTCTACTGTTGGAATATTTTTTATTTTAGCTGTATGTATTTTTCTTAACAGTGCAGGTAAAACGTGTGATTTGGCAAGGTCATAATTATCATTCGGGCCATACAAATTAGTTGGCATTACTGAGATAAAATTACAACCATATTGCAGCCTGTAATTCTCGCAAAGCTTGATTCCTGCTATTTTAGCAATGGCATAGGGTTCGTTAGTATATTCCAATACACCTGTAAGCAGGTACGATTCTTTCAGCGGCTGAGGAGCCATACGTGGATAGATGCAGGAAGAGCCCAGGAAAAGTAATTTTTTTACTTTATTTAAATAAGAAGCATGAATAACATTTGATTCAATCATCAAATTGTCGTACAGGAATTCTGCACGGTAAGTGTTGTTGGCATATATGCCACCCACTCGGGCAGCAGCCATAAAAACATAATCGGGTTTTTCCTGTTCGAAAAATGAAAATACCTGTTGCTGGTTTCTCAAATCAACTTCTACAGAAGGGCGTGTAATTATATTCTTATACCCTAATTGTTCCAGCCTTCTTATAATGGCTGAACCTACCATTCCTCTATGGCCTGCAACAAATATTTTTGCGTTCTTCTCCACTTACTTTATAAACTTCTAATTATATGGAACGCTGATGACGCGGATTGCTTAAGATTTAATATGATTTTATCCTTGCTTATCATAGACAATCCGCGTCATCCGCGTTCCATTGAGTTTTATTCATTGAATTTCATAATCTCATGTCCGCCTTCCAGCAAATATTTGTCACGGCTGAAAAGCTTCACATCCGATGCTACCATTTCCTTCACCAATTGAGCAATGGTGTATTTGGGTTTCCATCCCAATGTTTTGTATGCTTTAGTTGCATCGCCAAGCAATAGATCTACCTCTGTAGGACGGAAATAGCGTGAGTCTATTTCAACCAATACTTTACCACTCTTGGCATCTATACCTTTTTCATTTACTCCTTTGCCTTTCCATTGAATATTTATACCTGCTTCTGCAAAAGCCATTTCTACAAATTTGCGGACAGATATTTTTTTGCCGGTTGCCAACACATAATCATCGGCTGTTTTATGCTGCAGCATCATCCACATACCTTCAATATAGTCTTTGGCGTGGCCCCAATCTCTTTCAGCATCAAGGTTTCCAAGGAAAACATTTTTTTGTAATCCCAGTTTAATCCTTGCTGCTGCACGGGTAATTTTACGGGTCACGAAAGTCTCGCCTCTTATTGGGCTTTCATGGTTGAATAATATCCCGTTACACGCAAAAATATTGTATGCTTCCCGGTAGTTTTTGGTGATCCAGTAGGAATATAATTTAGCCACCCCATAAGGGCTGCGTGGATAAAAAGGTGTGGTTTCTTTCTGAGGAATTTCCTGAACCTCACCATATAATTCCGAGGTAGATGCCTGGTAAAACTTAGTTTTATTTTCCAGTTTTAAAATACGAATAGCTTCCAGCAATCGGAGTGTTCCCAGTGCATCGGCGTTGGCAGTGTATTCCGGAGTTTCAAAAGAAACTTTAACGTGTGATTGAGCAGCAAGGTTATAAATTTCATCGGGCTTAACTTCCTGCACAATGCGGATCAGGTTGGTAGAATCGGTTAAATCACCATAATGAAGAAAGAATTTGCTCTTTCCTTCATGAACATCTTTGTATAAATGGTCGATACGGTGTGTATTAAACATTGAACTCCTTCGTTTTACGCCGTGAACGGTGTATCCTTTTTTAAGCAGAAATTCAGCGAGATACGCGCCGTCTTGTCCTGTAATACCTGTGATAAGTGCAGTTTTTGCCATGCGTTACGTTTAATAAATTATGCAATATTACTGAGAATAAGCGAAACCTTACGTATCTACCTGCTTAGTAAACCAGAAAATCCGGGTTTAATAGATTTTCTTTGTTGTAAGTCAGGGCTTCCATGGTATCGCAACGTACAAGCTTTTTGCCTGTTTCTGTGGTAATTATATGTCCCGCTCCCGTGTCCCATTCCATAGTAGGACCAAACCTGGGATAGGCATCGGCCTTACCTTCGGCTACCAGGCAAAACTTTAAAGAACTGCCTGCCGAAACAATATTTACAACCGGATGCTTGCCTTTTTCCTCATTTATATAGGCCTCCGTTTTAGGTGACATGTGCGAACGGCTGGCGACTATATTATATTCACCTTTGGGCCTGTGTTCAATTGGTAATCTTTTACTTATGGTAATAATTCCATCATAAGAATTTGGTATTGTATTTGAACCGGCAAGCGAGAAGGTATAAGAACCTTTGCCTTTAATTGCATAATAAAATTGCCCGGTTACAGGAACATAGATCAGCCCGAAAACAGGTTCAGTTCCAACTATAAGGGCTACATTAACAGTAAATTCCCCATTGCGTTTGATAAACTCTTTGGTGCCATCCAATGGATCAACCAGCCAGAAGGTTTGCCAGTTCTTCCTTTCAGCGTATGGAAGTTGCTTTATTTCCTCACTCATAACAGGAAATCCACCTATGGTTATGAGTCCCTTATAAAGAATTTCGTTGGAACGCTTGTCTGCTAATGTAAGCGGGGAATGGTCCTCTTTCAATTCTACACTAAAGGCTGTTTCATATACTTCCAGAATAGCCTTTCCGGCATCCAGGGCCAGCTGCAGCAGTTGTGAAAGATTTTGTTGAATGAGGTTAAAAGTTTCAGGCATTTCTTATAAATGGTGAATAAGCATGGGATATAAATAGTTATAAAAGTAATAGAAAAAGAAGTCCCAGCATACTATGGAAACGATCATATAGGAAATTACCTTTTGCTTATCGTGGTAAAAATGAACAGAAAGGAGCGTCCCAACCGGAATAGATAGTATGAACGGTGTAAAAAATGCAAGTCCATAAAGCCCCCATTTTTCCCTTATTTTTTTAGTGAACTTATTTTCCGGGACATTTTTGCGCGGACGATACGGAAAATATTTACTCCGGAATTTATCCCATTTATCCAGGAGCCATTCACTCAGATTAGCAAATATTATAGCTCCGGCAACAGCCCCTGCCGTAGTAATAGTTACCGCTTTAAAAAAAGGAAACTTATCAACCAAAACTGCAATAGGGACCCCCCCGAAGCCAAACTTAAATGCACTTAGGAGGAATACAACAAATATTTGATAAAGACTATGCAGATTCATGGATTATCAGCAAACTATAATTTCAGCCTTTTATTATAAAAGACGCTGTTAAACGTATTATACTTAAACAATTATAGTTCTATACCATCCAATCCAATTAAACTATTGCAAAGTTAGGAAAATTTCCTTTCTGCAAATAATTTATACAATAAATATTACGGTAGGAGGAATGGCCTTAGAACCTGTTAATCCTTACTTTCCAACCTTGATATATTCTTCCTTTGACTCATAAAAAAAGCTGAGTCCCATATTCGTCTGGATGAACTTTGACAGGTCAGCGGAAGCGGTGAAGGTTTCGGTAATGTATTCTGTAAGCGGAGAAAGGGTAAATCCACCCGTTTCGTCGTTCATATCAAGTTTATAAAAATAATACGTCTTGGTATCCTCGGTAGGGTCGTATAAATTCATAAATTTTGCTCCGTTAACAACTGAAAGGAATGCACAATATTCTTTATCCTTACTGCCTTCCGATGGCGTCTTTTCCTTTTCTACAATTTTGTAATTGTAATCGTCTTTTTTAGTAACAATATATGTTTCATCATCCGATGTGCGTTTTTGCCATTTGCCAATTAGTTTGGCATCTATTTTAACGGTTGGTGTGTCAATAGCCACTTCGGAATGGTAGGGGCATCCCATAAACATAAAGCCAATACCTACCAACATTGCCCAGAGAAAAGTCTTTTTCATGATTTTTAATTTATTTTTTATGCGGCAAAAGTAGATTAATAATTGGAAAATTGCATTTACTCAATAATAAATTTCCCACTGCCTACCAGTGTTCCTGATTGTGAAAGGATTCGGTAAAGGTAGATTCCGCCGGGCCGGCCTGTTAAATCAATGTTGATTGTTGAATTCTGAATGTTGAATTGGGAATAGACTTTTCCCCCAAGCACATTATAAATTTCGACAGTTGCGGGCACAAAATTTTGGGTTCCTAGAGTTTGAATGGTGAAAATGCCATTGTTGGGGTTGGGGAAAACTTTTACAGACTTATTTGCACCAACAGAATTCTCACCTGTTTCAATATTACTGCAAGATATCCATTTGGCAACAAAAGGGTTTTCACCATTCGATGAACCAGGTACTGTATCTGTACCAAAAATAGTTTGCTCCAATAAGTCTCCACCTAAGTAAATACTATTGCCTGATGGATCAACCGTTATTCCAACCCAATCATCACCTGCAAAAGGATATATATTCCCGCAAGTCAATTTCCCGGTTGAATCAAACCTTGCCAATAAGGTGGGTTCGGGTGCTGAGCCGGAGCACTTAAGCGTATCATTTCCAAACTGTATTTCACTGCCTTGAGGATAGGAACTTGCAGTAACATAAACATTCTTATTATAGTCAGTTGCAAGAGTATATGTGCTCCAGTTTTCCATGCTGAACCCAATTTCCCGGCCTATAGTAATCCAATCAACATTTCCGCCGGGAGTATATTTGGTTATAAAAATATCGGCTAAATTTAAAAACGGCTGAGGAGAAGGTCCTGTAAGGGTATCATTTCCAAAAATCAGCAAATAATTAAATGATCCACCAATTATTGCGTTGCCAGCTATATCAGTTGTAATGGCTGTTGGAATTGCAACATCTCCCGCCGTATCTCTGGGAATATTAGCCGTCGATACCCACAACGCGTTTCCACCCGAATCATATTTTGCAATATATACAGGACCCCGCTTAGGTTTAATAGTATCAATTGCAATACTATCAGCGGTTCCGGTAATAAATACATTTCCACTTAAATCAGTTGCAACAGCATTTGACACTCCAGAGCAATCAGGACATGCATAACTAGATTGTTTCGCCCACAAAACATTTCCATTGGGGCTATATTTTACAAGAAAGAGTTGATATGCCGGAGATCTTAGAATATAACTTCCGAATACTACACTGTCCCGGAATAAACCTGTTATATAAATATTACCCCATTTATCTGTTGCCATTCCGTTGGCAACAGGTTGTGTTCCCCCTAACGATTGTCTTATCCATAAAGGGTTTCCAGTTGAATCGTACTTGACTAGATAAGTATCGCCGGTACTACTTGTTACATTTAATGTCCCGAAATATATCGTTCCTATAAAAT
>DATHNK010000132.1:0-5054 GCA_035486075.1 Bacteroidia bacterium | reverse complement strand
GTGGGCGATGTACCTCTATTTATTAATGATAATAACGGCAAACTGATTGACTCCAAAAACGAAGAACAATTGCTCCGGGCCATGGAAGAGGTCTTTCATAATTCTTCCAACTACAACCCGGCAAAGATCCGGAATATGGTGCTGGATAAAGTAAGCCCGGCCGCTATTTCAAAGCAGTTTACCGATATTTACAGAACAGTTATCGGTGCCCGGTCGCCTGTTGCCGGTGATAAATTGCAAACTCCGGCTAAATTAAAGGTGCTTTTCATATCCTCCTGGTACCCCAACCGGGTCAGGCCTTTGCATGGTATCTCCATTCAACGCTATGCTGAATTGCTGGTTCCCGAGTGTGATGTTTCCGTAGTTTATATATGTTCTGACAATAAAAACGGGGTTGAAATAAAAAACATAAACGGCATATATACGCTTATAATTTATTTCAAAAGAATAAAGACAAACATACCTCCTGTTTCACCACTGATAAAGCTTTTGCGCTATTGCATGGCATGGAGAAAGGCGCTGAAAATTCATAGAAAAGAAAAAGGCAAACCCGATATTATCAATTCCAATATAGTTTATCCGGTTTCCATTATTGCCTCCTTATTGAAGAAGGCCTGGGGTGTTCCGTATGTAATTACCGAATGCTGGTCGGGCTATTTTCCGGAAGACGGACGTTATAAAGGCTTTTTCAAGAAAACGGTTTCAAAAATAGCGGTTGCCAATGCCAGTGCTGTTATTACTCCTTCCTTTATTTTAGCAAAAACTATGCGATCTCTCGGGTTGAAAAACAACTATCTCACTATTCCCAATGTGGTGGACGTTGAACAATTCAATATTAAATTGCCCGCTCATCCGGCAGATACATCGTTCCATTTTATTCATATATCTTCACTTACGGAAGAGAAGAACATAACAGGAATAATCAGGGCATTTAAAAAAATTCATTCCGTTCATCCGCAGACCAAACTTACTATTATCTGGGATGAAGAAGTGAAAGAATTGCTGGATAAGATCAAAGAGCCGTTTTCTGAACGTGATGGAATTTTTTTGCTTGGCAAAAAGGTGGGTGCGGAATTAGCCGGAATACTTCAAGCGGCGGATGCGTTTGTTTTATTCAGTTATTTTGAAACCCAGTCCATTGTTTTGCTGGAGGCGCTTTGTTGCGGCATTCCTGTAATAGCATCCAGATGCCGCGGGCCGGAAGAATATATTACCGCGAAGAATGGTTTGCTGGTGGATGTGAATAATGAAGTGCAACTGGCCGAAGCTATGGAAAAGATGATAAAAAACAGAGCTATGTATAACCCGGTTGAAATACGGAACTCTGTATCAGACATGGTACGCAAAGAAAATATTGCAGGTAAACTGATTGAAACTTTCAAAGACGTTTTAAAATTAAACTAAGATGTGCGGAATTGCGGGTATAATTGCATTGAATACTAAAGCAGGAAACCTTGCCGGAACCGCCGTACGCATGAATGATGCTATACGCCACCGCGGCCCTGACGGGGAAGGTTATTTATTGATTAGAAAAGAGGACGAAATAACGGCTTTCGGAAAGGATACCCCTCAATCAATTATCAGTTCCTCCATACTTCACAAACCTGTGCAGGCGCTGGAAAGCAAGGATGATGCAAGTGGAGTACTTGCCCACAGAAGGCTCAGTATTATTGACATTACAGCTAATGGCCATCAACCTTTATGCAACTTATCAAAAACTCTCTGGATCGTTTTTAACGGCGAGATATATAATTACATTGAATTAAAAAATGAACTCATTGCATCGGGCCACAAATTCCATACCGCTACAGATACGGAAGTAGTGCTGGCAGCCTATACACAATGGGGGCACGATTGTGTGAACCGCTTTAACGGTATGTGGGCCTTTGTTATTTACGATAAAAATAATAAACAATTATTCGCCAGCCGCGACAGGTTTGGCGTGAAGCCATTTTATTACCTCAAAAACGAAAGCATTTTTGCATTTGCCTCCGAACAGAAAGCACTGCTTGCAGCAGGAATAGTGGAATTCGCAGCCAATGAAAAAGCTATATTCGACTATTGGCTCTTTAGCGCCATGGAAGAGGAAGAAGAAGGCATGTTCAAAGGAATAACCGAATTATTTCCGGCACATTCCCTCACACTAAATTTAAATACCGGCGAACTTAAAAAATGGAAATATTATACACTCCCCTACTCCAATAAATATTCCGATCCGGTTTTTAACCAGGAGGAGAGTATGGAACTGATCAAGCGTAATTTTCTTGAGTCTGTAAAGCTGCGTTTGCGTTCCGATGTAGAGGTCGCATCCTGCCTCAGTGGCGGGCTTGACAGCTCTTCCATAGTAAGCGCCATTCATCTTCATACCGGCAAAGGGCTGAATACCTTCACAACTGCTTTTAAGGATGCAAGTATTGATGAAAGCCATTGGGCTAAGATTGTTTCAGACCATACAAATTCCAAAGCGCATTACACCTACCCCACCTCCTCCGATTTGTTGAAAGACCTCCATAACCTGATCTATTGCCAGGACATACCCATTTGGAGCACCAGTACTTACGCCCAGTTCCGTGTGATGCGGCTTATCCATGAGAACAACATAAAAGTGGCGCTGGACGGCCAGGGCGGAGATGAATTATTCGGTGGATACGGCAGTTATTATTTCTATTACCTGCGGGACATTTTGAAGAACGAAGGGGTTGTTGAATTTATTAAACAAGCCAGGGCCACCGGCCAATTAAAACGATACTTCGGCCAATTATTTATCAAAAAATATTCAGGTATTTTACCATTATCCGCGCAACTGAGTTTCCACTTGAAAATTCACCCGGAACTTAAATACCTGAATCGTAATTTTCTGAAAAGAAATATAGCGATACTGAAAAAAGAGAAAGACAATAGCACCCTGAATGAGGCTCTAAACAAAGATTTCAATAACACCCTTTTAAAAACCTACCTGAAGTGCGAAGACCGTTGCTCCATGTGGCATTCCGTAGAGTCGCGCACACCGTTTGCCGATGATATTAATTTAATTGAATATGTTTTTTCACTTCCTTCTTCTGCAAAGATAGTGAACGGAGAATTGAAATCACTGATGCGTAAATCCATGCGTGGCATAACACCTGATGCTATACTCGACAGGCAGGACAAGAAAGGTTATTTAACCCCAAACAGGCAATGGATAGCCGAGATTCGAAATGAAGTGAAGCATTTGTTCAATACCCCGGGACTATCGGAATACCTGGACACGAAAAGTATTTTGCGTGATTATGAAAAGTTATTTAACCAACCCGGCAAACCCGATGACGGACGCATTTTCAAACTGATCGCTTTTGCTAAATGGTTTGAGATATTCAGTGGGAAACCCGCTTGACATCAAGCCCCCCATGCGGCAACAGGCTAACCTTTCCACTATTTAAATAAATTGCTTTCACTTTTGCCGGTTGGCCGGCTTTCAGCCCGAATTCTTTAAAATCTACTTTAATAGTGTCATTGTACATTTGTGCAACAGGCTCCCCGTTAACAAAAACCATCTGAAGGCAACCTTTAGTTCCGGCAACATATAAAATACCTTTAGAATTAACCTTTCCGGAAAATACCGTGGAGTCGAGCGGTACCTTTTTCCATTCAGGCTCCGCATTTGTTTTTTCCTGTGCCATACAAACCGTGCCATACAACACCGCCGAAATAAAAAATAAAAAAAATCTGTTCATGATGATGGAAGTATTTGCGGCACAAGCGGCGTACAAAGTTATTTATTAAATATAATTCACCTGTTAAACCTAATTTATTTTCTCATGTCTTTGTATAATGTATTTAATAATCAATTATATTTGAGTATCCTTAACCCTGATCAATGAAAAAACTCCTGCTGTATTTTTCACTTTTCATTTTTAATTTTTCGCCCTGCTCCGCACAGGATACCCTCTTTTTGAGAAATGGAAATAAATTGGGTGTTAGTGTTATTTCATACGGGAGTGAGATAGTTTATACCATCCCGCCCAATGATAAACAGCTATCCATTTCAAGCTCAAAGGTTAGTTCCATTAAATATAAAGATGGTTTTATTTATAAAAATAATAATGCTTCTTATGACATTTCAACTATAAAATTTAAACCCTACATGGTTGTTTCCGCCGGGGGAAGTGTCCCCATATTTACAGGGTATGGGGGAAATTCATATTCTACCGATCAGTTCGGGTATGGCTATTCAGGGTATGCTTATAATGGTTCCGTGTTTTCAGCTACAGCCGGACTGAGTATTTCCAAAGGATGGGAACTGACCGGTATGTTCTCCTATATCCGTAATGGATTTAATGCTACCGCCGTAATGCAGGAAACAGCGGTTCTTTTTGTGGATTATTATTATTCTTACACCAATTTAAATTTAGAAAATGCAAATGCCATTGGCAGTTATAACTATGTTAATTACTCCGGCCTGTTAGGTTTTACAAAGAGCTGGAAAAATAAATACTTCACTATTGGCATAAGTTTAATGGGAGGGGAATTCATTTCCACCATGCCGGCATTGTATGGAACTACTACAAACGTGATATATAATTCCCAGGGAACTTATTCATCTACCAATTGCTCCTTTACCATGAGCGCGGAAACACAAAAAAATCTGGTGATTGAAACAGGATTACATCTGGACGTAAATATTACCCATCACATTTTTGTAAGGGGCCTTGCAGAGCTCCTGTTTTCAGATATTACCCACGGCGGACCCTATCAAGTTACAGTTGGAAATATAACTTATGCAGGCGAATACAGCTCAATTGACTCCCGAAATACCAATTTATTTGTCGGCCTTTTTAATGCAACCGCAGGCCTGGGTTGTAAGTTTTAAATTTGAATTATGAAAAAATACCTCCTATATTTTTCACTTTTCATTTTGCACATTTCACTCTGTTCCGCGCAGGATACAATTGTGCTCAGAACCGGAATTAAGACGGGCGTGAAGGTTATATCTGTAGGTGACTTCGTAGTGTTTAACCAACCTCCAAACCACCAGGACCAGCGCATGGAAAACTCGAAAGTAGCCTATATAAAAT
>DATHNK010000131.1:0-3172 GCA_035486075.1 Bacteroidia bacterium | reverse complement strand
CAACTGCTTCAATAACTGTGTTTAAAGCGGTATCATAACCAATGGTGTAATCTGTTCCGAACAGATCATTGTCAATGGTACCCGGTATGCCAATAGAATGGATACCACTTAACTCAGCAAACTCATAGGCACCTCTAAAAGTGCCGTCTCCGCCAATAAGAATTAATCCTTCAATACCTGCGTTGTTGGCTTGTTTTTGCGCTTCCAGCCTTCCTTCTTTTGTCCGGAACCGGTCACTCCTGGAAGTTTTTAAAATGGTTCCTCCGCGTTGAATAATATCGCTAACGGAATTGGAATCCATAGCAATAAAATCACCTTCCATAAAGCCGTCAAACCCCCTGCGTATTCCAACTACTTCTAATTCATGAAATATAGCTGTCCGGACAACAGCCCTTATGGCTGCATTCATTCCGGGGGCATCTCCTCCGGATGTTAAAACTGCTATCTTTTTCATGATCTAAGGAATATTTTAGGGTAGGCGAAAATAGTAATATTTCAGTATCAGCACTTCCTGCAAAAAGCATATAAAAGACTGATTTATCTCATGTTATTTCTTTGTCGTTTAAAATTTATTTGCATCCGATTAAAATAAATAACAATGAGTACACACAGGATTCACCCTTCAAACAGAAAAGATGGACAATACCGGTTTTTGTTATATGTTTTAATCTTTATTTGTGTAACAGGAGGGGCGATATTACTGAAGTCCTTATTAGTTCATTAAAAAAATATTTAGAGCCGGGGTTTGGCATTCGCTTTTAGGGTTCAGCATTCGTCATGAATTTGCCTTCCCCGCTCTTTTTATCCGAGCCGGACTCGCAATAAAATAACGCCCGCCCGGCCATGCCATTCAGATGGAGCTTATAAAGGCTTATTTTGGGTAATTATTTCCTCACCATCAAGGCCACATTCTCCACATGCGAAGTGTGCGGAAACATATCGAAAGGTTGAATTTTTGTAACGGTATATTTATCTTTTATCAGAGCTATATCCCTTGCTTGTGTTGACGGGTTACAGCTTACATACACTATTTTTTCGGGGGCCATTTTGAGCAAAGCGGCCACCACATCAGGATGCATACCCATGCGTGGCGGGTCGGTTATTACTACTTTAGGCAAACCGTGATGGCGGAAGAATTCTTCGGTCAGCATTTTCTGCATATCGCCGGCAAAGAATTCCACATTCTTGATTTTGTTTAATCCGGCATTTACTTTCGCATCCGACACGGCCTGCTCCACATATTCAATACCCACTATAGAAGCGGCTTCTGAGGCTATAAATGAGGCAATAGTTCCGCACCCTGTGTACAAGTCATACACTATTTCATCACCGGTCAAAGCCGCATACTCACTCACTTTTTGGTACACTGCATTGGCTTGGGCTGTGTTCGTCTGGAAGAAGGATTGCGGAGAGATCCTGAATTTTAAAACATCCCCGTTTTTCTTTATCATTTGCTCCGTTATATAATCCTGTCCTGAATAGGTTACGGCTGACAGATCACTAAAACTGTCATTTTTTTTAGGATTGATAATATACTGCAACGAGGTTATTTGCGGGAATTTTTGCTGAATATGTGCCATTAATTTGTCACGCAAATTCTTGTCATCATGGAAAAATACCACTACCACCATTACCTCGCCGGTGCTGGTATTGCGGACCATTATGTTGCGCAACAAACCCTCCTGTGCATTTAAATCAAAGTATGGCATTTTTTCTTTTACCGTAAATTCCCTCACTTCGTTCCGGATGGAATTGGACGGCTCCGGTTGCAAGTGACATTCCTGTATATCTAACACTTTATCAAAAAAGCCCGGTATATGGAACCCAAGGCCGGGTTGGTTGAAGTTAGCGGTGTCACCCATTTCTTCATGGGTAAGCCAGCGTTTGCCCGAGAAAGTAAATTCCAGTTTGTTCCGGTAATGATATATATTGGTTGAGCGAATTATAGGAAATTTTTCTTCAACGGTAATTCTGCCAATACGCTCAAAAGCGTCTTCCACATGTTTTTGTTTAAAGGCAATTTGCTTTTCATATTCCAGGTTCTGCCAGCTGCATCCACCGCAGGTTCCAAAGTGTTTGCATTCCGGTTTTACCCGTAGCGGAGAAAGGGTTTTAATTTGAATTACCCTGCCCAATGCATATTTTTTCTTCTTCTTTACTATTTTAATATCGGCTATATCCCCTGGCACCAGCCCTTTTACAAAAATGATGCGTTCATTTTGGCGCACTACGGCGTTTCCTTCCTCTCCTGTGTCTATGGCTTCTGCGTTTTCAGCTATTTCGTGTAACATAAAGTATTTATAAATCGTAACAAATATGCGCTATTATTCTTAACTTTGCGTAGATTAAAATTAAATATTCCCTTTACATGGTAACATTAGCAGTCAGAAAGAACAGAGCCGGAAGGCTAATTGAACTCGAGCAGCAATACGGTGCGCACAATTATCATCCACTACCTGTAGTGCTGGAAAGGGGCGAGGGTGTGAATGTGTGGGATGTGGAAGGCAAGCAATATTTTGATTTTTTATCGGCCTATTCAGCCGTCAACCAGGGGCATTGTCACCCGAAAATAGTTGGGGCATTAATTGAACAGGCTAAGAAACTTACCCTGACTTCCCGCGCTTTTTATAATGATTCGCTGGGAGAGTATGAACAATTTATCACATCCTATTTTGGATATGATAAGGTATTGCCCATGAATACGGGCGCAGAAGCCGTAGAGACAGCTTTCAAGCTTTGCCGTAAATGGGCCTACTTGGTAAAAAAGCTTCCGGAGAATAAAGCGAAGATCATAGCCTGTGAAGGAAATTTCCATGGACGTACTACTACCATTGTATCTATGAGCAACGATCCTGAATCGCGCAAGGATTACGGCCCGTACACCCCCGGAATCGAATTGGTACCGTATAATAATATGGAAGCTTTACGCAAGGCTTTGGAAGACCCTAATATAGCAGGTTTCCTTGTGGAACCCATACAAGGCGAGGCAGGCGTGGTAGTACCTGATGATGGATATTTGAAAGCCGCATCGGAACTCTGCAAAGAAAAAAATGTGCTCTTTATTGCCGATGAAGTGCAGACCGGAATAAGCAGAACAGGAAGGCTTTTGGCATGCAATCATGAGAACGTAAGACCCGATATATTGATTTTAGGTAAAGCCCTTTCGGGAGGT
>DATHNK010000130.1:0-12982 GCA_035486075.1 Bacteroidia bacterium | reverse complement strand
CTGCTTCATTTATTACACTCAATTCAAATTTATCCCGGGCAGGATTGAAATCCGTCAAGTTATATTCTGAAACATATTCCGGTTTTCCATACAACGATGGCTGAACATCTTCTCCCCCCGAGAGTATAACGCCATCGCAATGGCTTACGAAACTATCTTCGCCTTCTCCGGGTTTCAACATTACCACGGCCACATCCTCGCTACTGCTTTTGATCCAGCTTTCATAGTTGGCCCATTCTTCGCAATCTGTAATACCAATAGTTATAGGCATAGAGTAGAATTATAGATACAAAGATATAAAGGTTAAGCAATGGTATTGCCAAACAATACTAAATCAAGGCCAATGTATATTTCACAAAGAGGCAATCAAATTATTATAATCACTGTGTGAGCCTATCCAAAACCAAATCATTGTGTTATTTTCTTTAATCCCGATTGCTCTATATGAAAGGGTAATCCTTATTGAATATATAGGTTTTATGGTATGTATTTGTTTGAATTGTAACGCAGGGTGATTCGAATCCTTTTTCCATGCAGTATATGCTTTGCGTGCCCTTGCCTGTATATGTTCAGGTAGGTTTCCATAAGCATTGCGGAATTTCTCAGTTGTAACAGAATTCATTTTATAAAGTAGGATTTGTGCCTTTATTCCTACTTTAGTTTAAGAGGAAGTGTTTTCCCCTTATTGTACTCCGAAAGAGCCTCGGAGGCAAGGCTTGACAGTAGTTTTTGTGATTTTCCGTAAGATTTTTGCCATTCCAATTCTTCCTTTAGCAAACCGGCAATTACATTCTGCTCTTTTTCCGGGAGATGGTCAATTTTGGATAATATCTTTTTTAAGGCAATAGTCATACGATACTTTTGTCATACAAAGATAGTGAATTTCCCTCTTACTTAACAGGCTTCAATATATATATCTGGCTGCTCCAGGTGTTACCTGTGTCTTTGGCGTTGTTATTAGATGTCCAGCCATGTACCATAGCCCTGCCATAGTTCACATTACCGGCTTTGTATTTCTCACTTAACATGCAAATATAATATGCATCCCAGGGCATTGGCAACACCGATTCCAGTTTAAAGCCCTGATTTTCAAAAAAACGTTTTACATCGGAGGGAGTAAAATGCCAAATATGACGCGGTACATCATAAGCCGCCCAATAAGGCCCGTAAAATTTTGCATCGGCAGAACTGCAATTAGGTAATGCCACGACAAAAGTACCTCCGCTTGACAATACTCTCTTTACCTGGTTCACTTCATTTTCTAATCCATAAACATGTTCCAGAACATGCCATGCGGTAACTACATCCAGTGAATTATCAGGAAATTTTTCCCAGTTGTTCACATCGTTCAAATCGATTCCGTAATTCTTTTTAGCAACCTCCCTGGCTTCTGCCGATGGCTCTATTCCCTGCACTTGCCAGCCATTTTCCTTGCATATATTTAAAAAAGCGCCTGTTCCGCAACCTAGATCCAAAAGTTTTCCGGCTGACTTTTTGCTTACCTCAGCAATTAATTTCAGTTTTTTCTTTAATGTAAATTTTCGCGCATAATGATAGAGACTATTTATTAATCCCTTCTTGGTATCGGAATGTGAAATGTAATCTTCACTCTGGTAATATTTGCCGCATTCTGCTTCTGTAGGGCGGGGGTTTGTGAAATGAAATCCGCAGTCACCACATTCCACAATGGTAAATTTATCTTTGCTGACTGTGTAGTCTTTACACTCTACAAAAGGTTTCAGTTCTGCAGATTGGCAAATAGGGCAATTGGTAAGTTTTTCCATAATTAGGCTAGCCTTTCGGAGAGTAAACGTATTTCTACTGAAGGCGACATTTTTTCATACAATATGCGATACACCGCATCGCAAATGGGCATATCTACTTTATAGGTTTGATTGAGTGTATAAATAGTTTTCACCGCATAATATCCTTCCGCTACCATGTTCATTTCCATTTGGGCGTATTTAACTGAATATCCTTTGCCAATCATACTTCCCAGCATTCTGTTCCGGCTGAATTGCGAATACGCTGTTACTAAAAGATCTCCCAAATAAGCGGAAAGATTAGTGTCTCTAACAGTAGGATAAGCTACATCTATAAACCGTTTTATTTCCTGTATAGCATTTGCTACCAACACTGCCTGATAATTGTCGCCATAGTTACCAAGCCCATGACAAATGCCGCTTGCGACAGCATAAATATTCTTTAATGCGGCTGTATACTCTATACCCTGCATATCGCTGGATGTGCAAGCTTTAATGTAGCGGCAATTCAACAATTTGGCCATTTTTTCGGCTGCAGTTTGATCTGAGCAGGCAACCGTTAAATAGGAAAGCTTTTCCAAGGCTACTTCTTCTGCATGGCAAGGCCCTGCTATCATTCCAAAGGAATTTAAAGATACTTCGAAGTGCTGATGAAAGTACTGACTCACCATTAATCTTTTGTCGGGCAATGTACCTTTAATAAGAGAGAAGATCATTTTACCTGCAAAATCTTGTTTCGTCAATCCTTTGAATGACTCACTCATAAATGCAGATGGCACCGCAATCAATAATACATCGGAATGCGCAATAACTTTTTTTAAGTCAGAATAGAGATTGATCTTCTCAACCGGCAATTCAATATCGCTTAAATAATTTGGATTATGCCTATACTTTTTAATGTGCTCAATGGTCTCTTCTTTCCTCGCCCACCAATTAATTTCAGGTGCGTTATTGGAAAGTATCTTCACCAAAGCGGTAGCCCAGCTTCCGGCTCCCAGTATGCCAATTTTTTGTTCAGGCATGCTTGTACTTTATTTTGTTTTAGCCGGTTTTTCCTGCCTTTTTCTCAGCATACGGGAGTAAACAGAAATATTTCTGTCGAACAGAAACCGCAACCATAGCAGTGTCCAGGAATTATGTGACGCAATGCCATTATACCATTTCTCTCCCGCTTTTTTCACTTTGGGTAATTTATTCCAGGGTACCGATGGGAAATCGTGGTGCTCGTTATGATAGCCTACATTGAATGCAATAATATTAAGCGGCCCGTAATAGCTGTGTGTTTCCTGCACTTCATCAGTTGTGAGAAAATGTTCTTGCACCCAGCGTGCACCAAGCGGATGCAAACCTACAGAAAAGAAAAGCGAAGCAACAATATAAATAAATGCAACGTGGCCTAATAAAAACCAAACTGCCACATCGGCGCCAACAACAATCACAAAGTTCAACAACACCCATTTGTCGAGGTGTTTTACTTCCCTCATGCGGGGCAGGCGCAAAGTCTGGACAATAGGATAAAACAACAACCACATGGCTTTGCCGAGTATAGTATTGTTGGCAACCTCCGCTTCATTTTTCGATGGCAAGTCAGCATCCAGTTCATGTATACCCTGGTGGGCGTGATGCTTCAAATGATACCGCTGAAACGAAACTGAGCTGGGAAAAAACATGGCAGAGTTGGCAAAAATACCGGCAAGCGTGTTCAAATATTTATGTTTGAAAATAAGGTTGTGCGAGCACTCATGCACCATTACAAACAAGGAGTGAACTAAGAACGCCCCCACAAAATAAGCGGCTAATAAAGCCCCCCACCAGGGTAATGACTTTACCGCGAATGCAATTCCGAACTGGAGCAATACCAACCCCGTTATAGCAATGAATGTTGCAGGGTTCTTACCTATATAATTCCGTATTTCCGGATGCTCCTTAATTATTTCTATCGGACGGATAAAGTGGATGTCTTTTGCCTCGGTATAATAAAAATCGTGCCTCTTGGCCATTTTCAAAATTTTTGCAAAGATACGGTAATTTCAGGAACTTATTCAAGAGGCTGATGGTCTGTGATTTGAGTCACAGATTATCTCAAGCTATTAAAATAGTACGGCAATCCTTTGTTCAGTAAATTTCATTGGTTTTCAAATAAGAATAAATATCTTATCTTTGTTTTGCTTATCAATTAATTATAAAAATTATGAAACAAAAAATACACGATTATTATTTCCTGGGAATTCTGGTTTCATTATTGATTTGTACAAACTTGAACGCCCAGAATTGTGCCTGTTGGCAACATAGGGATACAAGTTTTCATTGTGTTCCATTTTCCTATTGTAATAGTGAATGCGGTGCTGATCATGCTCCATATTATAGGAATGATGATGCATCTACGAATGCTATTATTTTACCATTTACATTTTGCTTTGGTGGTGTATCAACAGATTCAGTATTTATTAATACAAATGGCAATCTTACTTTTGGCCGTCACGGAGCCCAGTTTACATCATTTTCACCTGATACATTTCCACAGATTGATACAGTGGTGCCTCCTATGATAGCTCCATTTTGGGGAGATGTAGATTTGGTAGGCGGCACAGGTGGAACTGATGTTGTGGTATATAAAATTACGGCGCACCACTTAATTGTTCAATGGGATAGTGTGGGGTATTTTATCACACACCGAACTAAATTAAACTCTTTTCAGGTAATCATTAGCGATGGTACCGATTCTATAATACCAAGTGGAAACAACGTTGAGTTTTGTTATGGGAATATGCAATGGACTACCGGAGATGCCTCATTAGGGAATGGTGGTTTTGGAGGGGATCCGGCAACAGTTGGCTTTAATGTGGGCGATGGAGTAAATTATTTGCAATTTGGTTTGTTCGATACAGCAGGAAATTCTTATTACGGACAATTCCCGCCGGCACCAGCCTATGATGGGGTATCATGGCTCAGCAATAATATGTTTTATTATAATACATGTATCCTCCCATTACCGCCTATGGTTTCGGGTATCTCCCCGTGCGATACCGAAATAGTTTATTCCAATGATACTGTTTATTTACGTATGCTATTCTTTACTTCCAAACAAGGGGATACCGTAATTGCAAATCCTATATCCACATTACCATCTGGTGTAAGTATTGCTGCAAATATCAGGGGGCATATAGACAGTATTTCCATAAAGGTTATTGGACCTTTGGCGACTTTAGGATATCATACAGTAAGATTCTATGGCTATGATAAAACCAACTCTCATGACACTGGTTTTGGTTCGTTTGTATTAAATGTCCTCCCCGCAATAACGACATCTTCACAATCCATTGAAAATGATAATTCAATTGAAGTTTACCCAAATCCGAATAGGGGAATTTTCACTGTTGCCTGCAATCTTACTGAGTCGTCTCTGCCTATAATGGAAGTGTATGATTTGACAGGCAAGCAAGTCTTGTATGCTACTTTGAGCCAAATTCAGGGTAACAATACAATAGATATGAGAGGGCAGCCGAGTGGAATATATTTTTACAGAATACTTGGCAATAAAGGCGAACAGATTTCCAATGGAAAATTTGTAGTTGAAAAATAATAAAATCTTCTGAGTAAGAAGACACTAACTTTGCCCGCACAAAAGCATGACCGAAGACTTACATACAGCCGAAAAACTACTGCATGATGGAACCCTCAGTAA
Organism: Bacteroidia bacterium; assembly: GCA_035486075.1. GTDB lineage: Bacteria > Bacteroidota > Bacteroidia > JABEUT01 > JABEUT01 > JABEUT01. The sequence continues at coordinate 7,534 of DATHNK010000130.1, read as the reverse complement.
GGAATCTTTTCTGAAAATTAAGGCTGAAAACAGCGATAGACTTTTCTCGGTAGGATTTGAATTAAGAACCCTGCTTTCCGCCGGGATATTGCTACTCACCAGCGGGCTTGGCGTGCTGGTTTATAAAAACATTGATACCATTGGTCACCTTGTAATTATTCTCTTTATTGCCGCAGTTTCATTTTCATGCTTAGGGTATTGCTATATGAAACGCCAGCCCTACTCCAACGAAAAAGTTGTGTCCACAAAAATATTGAATGATTATATTTTGTTTTTAGGCTGCCTCACTTTTGTAACGTTCACAGGTTATCTGCAATACGAATATTCGGTGTTTGGCAACTTTAACGGAGCAGCCATGTTGCTGCCGGCTTCATTGTTTTTTGCACTGGCATATTTGTTTGACAATTTAGGAATTCTCTCCATGGCCATTACCTGCCTTGCAGCCTTTGTCGGCATTACTATTACGCCGACAGAATTATTGCAAAAAAATGATTTTCAAAGTGCGGATATTATTTATTCAGGGCTTGCAATTGGGGCATTGTTACTCGCAGCCGCAGTTATTTTATCGAACAGGAATATTAAAAAGCATTTCAAATTCACCTATTTTAATTTTGCCACACATTTGCTTTTTGTTTCCTGCCTGGCAGGTATGTTTTGTCTCGATCCCTGGCTGGCTTTTACCGCTCTGTTAGGATTGATAGTTTACTTTAGCCTGAGGCATGCCAAAAAAGATAAATCTTTATATTTCCTTTTATTCACAGTACTTTACGGGTATGTCGGTTTGACCTATTTAGTTTTCAAAATGCTTTTCCATATAGATAGCATAGCAGCCATTTATTTAGGATTTTTATATGTTATCACCTCTTCTGTTTTATTAATACTCTTTCTCATTTTTACAGGTAAAAAATTCCGGAAAAATGCTGTTGTATAACAAAACATATTTCGATAATTTTTATCTTTTGCAAATAGCAAAGGAGTGGAAAAAGTCAGGAACGATAGGTGAAGCGGAGTACACTAGTATTGCCAAACAATATCCCAGTCCATATAAATCCTTCCATATATTCGCCCGTTTGGGGTTATTTATTTTCACGCAATTCGCGTTAGGCAGCTTTACAGGTTTGTTTAACCTGATGTTTATGGAAGCCCATTTTTTCAAGTATGTTACTTTTCAATTCTTCTTTTTTGGAAGTATATCCTACGTGCTCGCAGAACTTTCCATAAGGACTTTCAGTTTCTTTAAGACAGGAATTAAAGGTGCATTATTATACGCGGCCGTTTCTTCACTATGCCTCGGGATGATTGGATTGATAACAAACGGCGACTTCAATTTTGATACCGACCTGCTTAGTAGTTTCATTTGCGTATTTCCAATAATTGCATTCACAGCCATCCGTTTTGCAGATAAACTTCTTTCGTTCTGTGCCTTCGCTTGCGTCATAATTATCAATGCTTTAGTGGTATTAAAAATGGGCACATTTGGAAAAATTATCCTACCATTTGAAAGTATGGCGGTTTCATATTTTGTGTATTACTTAATAGGTAAATTCAAGGATAGAGAAGAATTGCATTACTGGAGAAATTGCATGGTTCTGGTTGAAACGCTTAGCCTTATTACACTTTATTTATCGGGCAATTATATGGTAATACGGGTGCTGACGGTTGCCTTGTTAGATACTCCCATTGGCCCCGGTGAGGATATCCCCCTGGCATTTTTCTTCTATGCATATACAATAATAGTGCCGTTAATTTATGTGTGGATCGGACTGAAGAAAAAGGATTATACTTTTCTTCGTGCCGGATTAATATTAGAAATTGGCGGAATATTAGCTATAAAATATTATCACAGCTTTTTACCTCCTGAAACTGCTATGAGCCTTGGAGGAATAGTTTTGATATTGTTAGCTTATGTGGGTATAAAATACCTGAAAACTCCCAGGAATGGCATCACATTTGAATTATATAAACGGAGCAGCCGCGATGAGACGCTGACAAATATTGCAAGTGTGCTTGTATCAAAAGTAGTGGCTGACCAGCAGATGACTCCTAAGCCGGAAGGTATCGAACCAGGTGGCGGCCAGTTTGGCGGCGGCGGTGCAGGTGCGGATTATTGATAGCAAGCAAAACCGCCAAGATGCTTTTTTCGTAGTTTGATAAAGGCTGCACATGAGAAAAGGAATCATATTCATTTTATTTATAACGTTCGCTATCTGTGCTTGCCTTGCATTGGGAAATAATAGCCCTGCTCCTTCCGGCCCAAAAGGCTTTGCGTTAATAGAATTATTTTCGTCGGAAGGATGCTCCAGTTGCCCCCCGGCCGAAGATGTGATGCACAATATCATTCAAAGATCTGAAAAGGAATCTCTGCCGGTTTATGTTATAGAATTTCACGTTGACTATTGGGATTACCTGGGTTGGAAAGATACTTTCGCTGCACATGAATATTCGCAAAGGCAACAGGATTACGGAGATCATTTAAAGTTGAATTCCATTTACACGCCACAGGCAATAATAAACGGGGAAAGTGAAATGGTAGGCAGTGATGAGGATAAAATAAACGCTGCAGTTGAAAAGGAATTGCAAAAACCTGCAACGGTTTCAATAGAGTGCAAAGCATATAAAACAGGAAATTCGAAGGTAGTGGCGGAGTATACTATAACAGGTAATTTTTCCGGTTGCGACTTAAACTTTGCTGTAGTGGAATCGAATCTGACGACATATGTAAAGAAAGGGGAGAATGCCCACAAAACCCTTACACATGATAATGTTGCAAGGGTATTTAAAAGTATAAAAGCAAATTCCTCCAACGGGAAAATGGAGTTGGAAGTTCCGCATAGTGATCTGGCAAATGCAAAGTTGATATGCTATTTGCAAAATACTATAAACAGATCCGTTGCCGGGGCGACGGAGGTGAGTATTGTTAAATAGCGTTTTAAATTATAACTTTGTGTAAGTTATTTTTATGGAGCATCTAACTCTTTAATTCCAACCTTATGAAAAAGATAATATTACCTATTTTAGTATCTGCGGCATCTTTAGTTTCCGGCCAGAAAATGAGTTGTTGCAGCGGCCCGTCGAGCGATATGCGGCCTATGGCGAACGACCCGGAGTTTGTGGCATCGCACTTGGCTCCCCTACCCTTCAACTACGCTGACCAGGCCGGAAAGATGATAACTTTTACAACACCCGATGGAAAAACCGGTTCCGCTTATGAAGTGATGGCTGCAACCCCTACAAAGAACTTTCTTATAGTTACCCATGAATGGTGGGGATTGAATGATTACATAAAAAAACGTGCCGATGAATTGCAAAAGACATTGGGAAATATTAATGTGATTGCGGTTGATATGTATGATGGAAAAGTAGCAAGTACTCCTGATTCTGCCGGAAAATTGATGAAGGCAGCCACCAACGACAGGATTATGAATATCCTAAAAGGTGCAATAGCCTATGCCGGAAAAAACGCCCGCATATTTTCATTAGGCTGGTGCTTTGGTGGCGGATATGCTTTACAAGCTGCCATTGCAGCAGGTAAACAAGGTGCCGGATGTGTTATGTATTATGGTATGCCCGAAACAGATATGGATAAATTAAAATCGTTGAACTGCGCTGTGCTTGGGCTATTTGCGTCACAGGACAAATGGATAAACCCTGATGTGGTGAAAACCTTCGAGGATAATATGAAAACAGCGGGTAAAAAACTAACCGTTAAATCTTATAATGCCGACCATGGATTTGCCAATCCAAGCAATCCTAAATTCGACAAGGTATCCACTGAAGATGCCAATAAGTTGGCGATAGATTTTATTAAAGCTAAGTTGTAGGGCATTAGCCTCAAACCCCGAACTGAAATTCCTAACGTCACTGCGAGGCTTTGCGAAGCAGTCTTACTAATTCGTATACTATTTTAATTGGGTGAGATTGCTTCGCAAAGCCTCGCAATGACGAATTACCACTATTTAAAGCCCTTTTATGGGTTTGGGGCTCGGACTAAATGTACTTCACCCCTTCCGGAACGGTATAAAAGGTAGGATGGCGGTAAACTTTATCATTTGCAGGGTCAAAGAAAGAGCCTACTTCCTCAGGTGTGGAAGCAACAATATATTGAGCCGGAACAACCCATATACTCGTGCCTTCATTACGGCGGGTATAAATATCACGGGCATTTTGCAAAGCCATTTCACCATCGGGGGCATGAACGCTTCCGCAATGTTTATATGGTTGTCCTGATTTCGATTGAATAAAAACCTCCCAAAGGGGCCATTGGTTATCTTGTTCTTCCATATTAAGCTACTTTCTTTCGTTTTTTATTTGCATATGCGGTAGCGGCATCACGTACCCATTTACCATCTTCGTGGGCCTTTATGCGGGCATTCATGCGTTCGCGGTTGCAAGGGCCATGTCCGCTTATCACCTGGTGAAATTCGTCCCAGTTTATTTCCCCAAACTCGTAATGTTTAGTCTCTTCGTTCCATTTCAAATCTTTATCAGGCATGGCGATGCCTAAAAAATCTGCCTGTGGTACGGTACGGTCGATAAATTTCTGGCGAAGCTCATCATTACTTTCACGTTTCACTCTCCATTTGGCCATATCGCCTGTATGCGGAGAATCTTTATCGGATGGGCCAAACATCATAAGCGAAGGCCACCACCAGCGGTTAAGCGCATCCTGTGCCATTGCTTTTTGTTCAGCGGTTCCATTGCAAAGGGTTATCATAATTTCAAATCCCTGGCGTTGGTGGAAACTTTCCTCGCGGCATATCCTTATCATGGCACGTGCATAAGGCCCGTAAGAAGCCCGTTGCAGCATAACCTGGTTAATGATTGCGGCTCCGTCAACCAGCCAGCCTATAGCGCCGATGTCGGCCCAGGTAAGAGTTGGGTAGTTAAATATGTTCGAGTATTTTGCTTTCCCTGTTAGGAATGCATTTAAAATTTCTTCCCTGCTACTACCTAAGGTTTCCGCCGCGGAATAAAGGTATAGGCCATGGCCTGCTTCATCCTGAACCTTAGCCAATAAAGCAGCTTTACGGCGCAGGTTAGGCGCACGGGTGATCCAGTTTGCTTCGGGCAGCATACCAACCACCTCGGAATGGGCATGTTGCGATATCTGGCGAAGCAGATTCTGTCGATACTTATCCAGCATCCAGTCCTTGGGTTCTATATAGAGGTTGTCGTCGATCTTCTTCTGAAACCTTGCTTCAAGCTCTTGTTGCGATAATTCCGGCATAGGGTATTGGCTGTTATTAACCTTGCAAATATATGTAAAACATTTAGGCAGAATCAGTGATTTCGGTTACAATACAAATATCACAGCATATAGTCCCTAAAAATTCTAATTTTGCGCACCTAAAATCAACAAATAGCCCGTGTCGAAGTTCCATAAGCTAACAGTATCGGATATTAAAAGTGAGACACCCGACTGTGTGTCTGTTACATTCGAGGTACCATCTAACCTTATCCAGGATTATAAATACCTGCAAGGCCAGCACCTTACCCTTAAGTTGCTGGTAAACGGCAAAGAGGTGAGGCGTTCCTATTCCTTATGCAGCAGCCCTCTTGTGGGCGAACCTATGCGTGTGGCTGTTAAAAGGGTGAAAGGCGGAACGGGTTCCAACTTTATTAACGACAACTTCAAAAAGGGCTACGAACTGGAAGTAATGACCCCTATGGGCAACTTCCATACGGAACTGAAAAGCACCAACCGCAAGCACTATGTACTGTTTGCTGGCGGAAGCGGTATCACCCCGATGATGTCCATCATCAAAACTACGTTGATAGCAGAACCACAAAGCAAACTGACTTTGTTTTACGGGAACTTTGATGAAACGGCTACCATCTTTAAAAAGGAATTAGACGAAATTGTTGCCCGGAATCCCGGAAGAGTGACCCTGCACTATATTTTCGAAAAACCTGCTACACCCGGCTTCCCTGCTGACCTGGTCGGTATGCTTACAAAAGACAAAGTGAAGGAACTCATCAGTAAATATTTGGATAGAAATCCGGTTATAGAATACTTCATTTGTGGCCCCGGCCCTATGATGGATAATGTGAAAGATGTATTGGAAAGCAATAATGTAAATAAGAACTTTATCCATATTGAATACTTTACTTCAGTTATTGAAGAACCCAAAAAAGATCCGAATGACATTAAAGGTTCCATTTGTGAAGTTACCGTTATAGCCGATGGAAATGAAACCACTTTTCAACTGGCAACCGATGGCGATGCCATACTGGATGCAGCTATGGATGCCGGAGTTGATGCACCGTTCTCCTGCAAGGGAGCTGTGTGTGCTACCTGCCGCGCCAAACTGATGGAAGGCAAAGTTGAAATGACCATGAACTATGCCCTCACCGATGATGAGGTGGAAGATGGGTACATACTCACCTGTCAGGCACATCCAATCACTCCTGTTGTAGTAGTGGATTACGACAGAGGCTAAAATCAGCTATAAACTATAAGCTATGAGATACCACTCATTACCCTTACGCTTACTTCTTATCACTTATCTCTTATCACTTATCTCTGTTAGCTTGATTTCCTGCGGGGATAATGCCAATAATTCATCCCAAACCTCAGCAACTACTGTTTCCGCTCCCAAAGATAATTCCCCCTATTCTGCTGGAAAGACGGTTTACCAGAAGACTTGCATAGTATGCCATCAGGCAGATGGAAATGGTACCCCCGGAATATATCCGCCCCTGGCAAGTTCCGATTACCTGCTGGCAGATAAATTCAGAGCCATAAAACAGGTTATTAAAGGCTCTGCAGGTAAATTAACAGTTAATGGAACCGAATACCAGGGTGTTATGACTCCCCAGTCCCTGAATGACAGTGATGTGGCTCAGGTACTTAACTATGTCTACCATTCTTTCGGGAATAATGGTTTTACAGTAAGCGCTTCCGAGGTAAAATCGGTTAGAGACACCTTAAAATAAACGCATTGTAATACCTCCATCAGGAATCTTATGCTTAAAAGCATAAGGATAAGTGTATCTTTTAGTTTCCTTTTGCGTAAATAAACAAAGTTAACCTGCTTACCCCTGGGAAGTTATTCAATAATCGTAAAGTCATTTTGCTGATTAGAATTGTATTTTCTTAGTAGAAAATATGAATACAAACAGGAGCAAGGGTTAAAAAAAATATAAAATTTTCTTCATTAATATAAGTACTAAATGATTCGAAACAGACTGTATAATCAAATACGCGAAGTATTTGAAAAAAATCCGGGATTTATAAAAGCGGATTTTGTAATTGAAACTCCTTCCACCCAAAGGAATATACTTTACATAACGTATAAGTACGAAACAAAATATCAATTTGAATTTCAGATCCCCGAATCGGCCGGCGAAGACGGACAGTACACATTTAACGGGAAAATAAGCCCCGGTATTGTTGCCGTTACAGAGAGTTTCTCGGTAAAAGGAGAAGAAAAATTACTGGACGGAATAAGCATGTGGGTAAACTGTGTATGGGAAGAATTAACCACCCAGCCATTTTTCCAAAGTGTAAAAAGAATGGATGAAAAGATCGATA
>DATHNK010000129.1:0-4855 GCA_035486075.1 Bacteroidia bacterium | reverse complement strand
GTAATAGGCTTCTATTAAAGAATCGTTGGATGATCTCATCTGGGCATCGGTAAACGGAATATTTTTCAGGTAGCTGTTCCTGTTATTCTTCCCCTGGCCAGAATCCTTTTTGGCCACCAGTGACTTTTTAGCCGTATCGGAACCCGATTCGTTTCCGTTAGCAGTATTGTCCGATATTTTTTTGCTTCGTCTCCAATTATCTTCCAAAGGCCGGTTACCCCATCGGGCAATAAACTCTGTTATACCCTGGCTCACCGCACTTGGATTATAAAAGTACCATTTTCCATTGGAAATATTGGCTACCGGCCCTGAACTGTTCTGGGTTGTTTCCAGCGCCTGCTTTTCCTGTTCTTTTTTCTCTTCTTCCTTTTTCTTTTCATCTTCCATCAGGCTGTCGACATATCTACCGGCACCTTTTTCGCCAAGTTTCGCAAGCCTTTGCAAGCTATCCTCACGGTCAATTATATTCAGGTTCCTTACCAGTTTATCCAGGTTTTCTTTTTTTGCAAGAATAGTATCACGCCCATGGAATTTTTTTGGCAATGCAACTATAGTACTGTCATAAAATTTCTTGGCGGCCCTGTAATTTTCATGGTCAAATGCAATATTGCCGAGAGCCAGGTACGATATGGCTTTTTGAACTGCATTGGTAGTGCTGGCTTTAATGGATTTATGCAAGTCAGTAACGGCCAGTTCTTCATTATTTTCCTTCAGAGCAATTTCTGCCAGGGCATAGTAGATCTGGTCCCTGTTATCAATATACTTGGTAGGTTTTAACATTTTAACCAATTCTTCTTTTATGCGTTCGTTTTCTTTAGCGCCACCCATATATAACAAAGCCCTTTTAATCCGGGCCTCAAAATCCAACTCATTATACGGGTGCAATTGCAGGCATTGGCTATAACTATCATACGCCTTTTTATTATCTCCTTCCCTTTCCTCCAATTGGCCTATAATAAAGCAATAGCGTGCCTTGGTTTTCTTATTCTTCTCGTATTTCAGCGCCTTTTTAAGCTGGGCTTCCACTTCCGGATACTGGCCTATACGCATATTCCAGTCTGCCACAACAGCGAATACCTCCGGAATGATTTTTTTGGGGACCTTTTTCTCAAGGCTACTTCGAAGCAGGTCGATTATTTCTTCCGACTTACTTACAGAACCTAACTGGTCAAGGGTTCTAGCCTGCCATACAAGCGCCTCGTATTTGAAATCCGTTTTGCGATATTCCTTGGTTGCATATTCCAATACATCACTGGCCTCCAACAGGTCATTTTTGTATAGATGGGCCTGGGCCAATAAGAGATAGCAGTATTTTATATACTTAACGGCATCCGGTACTTCATGTTTGGCTTTATCCGTAATAGTATGTTTTTGAATCATAGTGTCGGCCTTTTTTATGGCGCGGCTCATATTCGGATAAACAGCGGCGGCTTCCGTTGGTTCAGGATAAACATATACGGGAATAATATCTGTATAGTCGTCCTTATGGGTTTTATTCAGGTTATCAATGCCTTCATCATAGGCGAGCTTTCCCCAGAAGTAGCCATTGTAGTGAGCGCAGGTATTATGAAAGGTACGCGTAAGCCAGGTATTCTTGGACGTAGTACAGGCCGAAATACCCAATAGTATGATTGCCCCGATAAATACCGGGAAAGCAAAATGCTTTATGTTATGTTTGGTCAATGACTGAAAAAAAGGTATAGCTATAACCTATAATCTGTAGATTTAGTGTGCAAAGATAACATCTAATTACAAATTTTGAATGTTGAATGTAAAATGTTGCGTTTCTTTAAAGTAATACGGTCATTCCGAACTTGTTTCGGAATCCCAAACAATCTCAAAGTCCTTACCATATCAGTGGGATGCTGAATCCGCCAGCTGGCGGACAGCATGACAATTTCACACAATTCATAGCCTTACAACGGAATATTCCCATGCTTTTTCTTGGGCAGGGTATCCACTTTATTCTTTAGCATGTCGAAAGCCTTAATGAGTTTGATGCGGGTATCTTCCGGCATAATAACCTCATCTACATAGCCTCTTTCAGCTGCCCGGTATGGGTTTGCAAAGTGCCCGATATATTCTTCTTCCTTTTCTTTGAGTTTGGCTGCCGGATCTTTAGCCTCCGATATTTCTTTTTTGAAAATAATTTCTGTAGCTCCTTTAGCTCCCATAACTGCTATTTCGGCTGTAGGCCAGGCATAGTTCATATCGGCTCCGATGTGTTTGGAATTCATCACATCATAAGCGCCTCCATATGCTTTACGGGTAATAACGGTTATGCGTGGCACGGTTGCCTCGCAAAAGGCATAAAGCAATTTAGCCCCATTAGATATAATACCGTTCCATTCCTGGTCGGTTCCGGGTAAAAACCCCGGAACGTCTTCAAATACCAACAACGGTATATTAAAGCTATCGCAGAAACGAACAAAACGGGCCGCTTTGGTTGAAGATCTAATATCGAGCACCCCTGCCAGAAAAGCCGGTTGGTTAGCTACTATACCGATACTTTTACCAGCTAAACGGGCAAAACCTACTATTATGTTTTCAGCATAGTTCTTATGTACTTCAAAAAAACTATCAGCATCGGTAACTTCACTTATCACTTCCCTTATATCATAAGGCTGATTAGGGTTTGCAGGTACTAAATTAGTCAGCGCTGGGCGGCTTTCATTCGATGGCTCATAAGGAATAGAAGGAGCATCCTCTTCACAGTTTTGAGGTATATAGCTCAGTAATGTTTTCAGATATTGAATACATTCCACCCCATTGGCACAGGAAAAATGCGCTACACCCGATTTGGCAGAATGTGTAGAGGCTCCACCTAATTCTTCGGAGGTCACTTCCTCATGGGTTACAGTTTTCACCACATTAGGTCCGGTTACAAACATATAGGAGGTATGTTCCACCATCAAAATAAAGTCTGTTATGGCTGGGGAATAAACCGCACCACCTGCACAAGGGCCCATAATGGCCGATAGTTGGGGTATTACTCCTGATGCACGTGTATTTCTATAAAATATATCGGCATAGCCACCCAAAGAGACTACCCCTTCCTGTATGCGGGCTCCTCCGGAGTCGTTAAGGCCAATTACAGGGGCTCCGTTCTTCATGGCTAAGTCGAGTATGCGGCAAATTTTTTCGGCATGGGCCTCCGATAACGAGCCACCAAAGACGGTGAAATCCTGGGCAAATACATAGACTAACCTTCCATTTATAGTTCCGTAGCCTGTTATAACCCCATCGCCTAAGAACTGTTCGCGTTCAGTACCAAAATTGCTTTCACGGGCGGTGACGAACATTCCAATCTCTTCAAAACTGCCTTCGTCCATTAGCAAAGCTACCCGTTCACGGGCAGTGAGTTTGCCTTTCTTGTGTTGGGATTTGATTCGTTCTTCTCCCCCGCCAAGCTTGGCTTCTGCCATTTTATCCTTTAGTTCCTTATGTTTATCGGTCATAGTGCTGAATGTTATAATTTAAGCCCTGCAAAGGTAAAAGATAATAGATATACGCTATAATAGGGTGAGATAAGTTCGTCACCGTGAGGAACGAAGCAGTCTCCGTTACTAAAAGAGATTGCTTCATCCGCAAAAATGCGGGATTCGCAATGAGGAACCAGGCTTGTTTCCACTTTCACTTTACACTATTTTACACTTTTAAGGGTTTTTAATGGAGTGTAAAGCAATCAATACAAGTATTTGATATTAAAGTATTTACACGAAAACCTGTTTTACACTCCTTTACACATTGTAAAACAACTACAATGTATTCTGCTGATAATCTGCGTATTTCTATTTTTTACACCTCTGCTATTTTACACTGTGTAAAACAAACCTAATTACTAGGAGCATGAATTGTACTAAACCCTATCAGTTTATCGTAAAAGAACCCGATGGGCCGGTAGTAGGCATATATATAGTAAGTGTTTGTAGTCTCAAAATGGTTGCCCTCGATCAGGGTGAGGTCGGCTACCGTTGAGCCCTTTTTCACATACGCATATTCATATTCGTAATAGCCTTGTTTCAGGTAGGCATACCCTAAGTATCCCCGTTTATGCGGGTCATAATGCATTTCATAATCGGGCAGGCACTTCCAATCGGTAAAAGCCCCGAAAATGTAAATTTTGCCCGTGGTTATTTCCGTATCCATTGGCATATAGAAATTCACGTATACGTACTCCGCGTTTATAGGTGTACTGTCTGCGTCTTTCGTCAAAATAAGGTACTGTCCGTCTATATCGGGGAAGGTATAATATTGAGCATCTGTGCGTGGCACATCCGCTTTCAGGTTAATTTCGTAAGAAGCTTTATTATCTACAAAAGCATCTTCGTGCTCCGTAAGATATTTCAGGCTGGTCATATCAAAAGAGCGAAATTCATTTCCTCCATCAAAACTGTTGCCAAAATCCATGTCATATATCAATTGCGCCGGTTGAACGTAGGCCGGTTGTATTCCACTTATAGCATTATCCCAGCGTCCGTTCTGGCTTATAAATATCTGCAGTGCGTGAAAGGGGTCGGTTATAACTGCCCTCAGCGTATTTATGGTAAAAATAATTTCCTGCTTGGTAAACAGATCATCTCCCAATCCACGTTTTTCACTACCCTTTATAGATACCTGGTTTTCATATACCATTACCTTACGGGTAATAACTAAACTATCCGGATTATTATCCTTGAAAATTTTAAGCAGGTAATTTCCCGATAACAAAAGTTGCATGTTACTATTCGGAAAAACGAGGCGATAGTGGGTAAATTTTTGAAAGGTATTGAATGAATAGTAGTATTCTGTGATCTGGTCCTGGTTATATCCTTTCAGGTAGTCGAACGCAACCATATCAGAGGGTTGCCAGTCG